>CAISXI010000272.1 GCA_903889425.1 uncultured Roseiflexaceae bacterium
GGATTTGGCACGCGCCATCGATATTCCCCTTTCCGTTGATTTTATTGCCACATCAAGTTATGGCCATGGCACCCACAGCACCGGAGTGGTGCGCCTACTCAAAGACTTGGATATGGACATCGCCGGGCGGCATGTGCTCATCGTCGAAGACATCATCGATAGTGGGCTGACCTTGGCTTATCTGCATGCCCAATTCCTCAAACGGAGCCCTGCCAGCATGCGAATTTGCACGTTGTTGAACAAACCCGCCCGCCGCGACCCGGCCGTGGGATTGTCGGTGGATTACCTCGGCTTTGACATCCCCAATGAGTTTGTGGTGGGATATGGACTCGATTATGCCGAGCATTACCGCAATCTCCCCTATATTGGGGTACTCAAACCCGAAATCTACACCCACTAAATAAAACCTTTCTTTGAACAATAGTGGTTGGACGGGTGTGCATCGTCACACCCGTCTATTTATTCACGCCAATCGGTGGGATTAGGGGCGCTATGAATGACCAAAATTTCCCGTTTTTTTGCAAAAATATGTCGAATTCAAGTGAATCAAATCAGTGGTGGTATTAGAGTTAAATAAGAGTTGATATTTTGGGGTAATTCTTGCTTGCCCAAGCGAAAACGACAGTGTTATAATCACAAGACCAAACATGTAGCATGTTCACCTCTGTTCGTATCAGAGCAGTGCTACCACGGAGTTTCTACTCCTAGATTGTGAAGAGATATGGGCGAAAATCGCTGGCTGAAGAATAGTTTCGTCTACCTCATCATCCTTGTTGCAGCGCTTGCACTATTTTTTAATTATTTTAGTGGTTCACAAGCAAGTGTCGCCGAGAGTGGTATTTATACTGTTCTTGCTGATGCCAAAGCAGGTAAAGTCAAAAGCATCGATGTGCAAATGGGCAGTAGCGAAATCACCGTCAACTACCGTGACACCAAAGTCGTCCGTTCACGCATCGAAAATGGCGACAGCATTACCACCTTGTTGGTACAAGCTGGTGTGCCGCTCGACAGTGTCGACCTCAAAATCGGGGCAGCCCCAGCGTGGGGCGGGTTATTCAATGTCATTTCGGTATTATTGCCGGTTATTTTGATGATTGGCTTCTTTGTCTTCTTTATGCGTCAAGCACAAGGATCAAACAATCAAGCCATGTCATTCGGCAAAAGCCGCGCCCGCATGTTCTCGCCGGATAAACCCAGCGTGACCTTTGCAGATGTGGCCGGCCAAGAAGAAGCCAAACAAGACCTCAGCGAAATTGTCGAGTTCCTCAAGTTCCCCGACAAGTTCTCGGCCCTTGGCGCCCGCATCCCCCGCGGTGTGTTGATGGTTGGACCTCCGGGAACCGGCAAAACCTTGTTGTCACGGGCAGTAGCCGGTGAAGCAGGGGTGCCATTCTTCTCGATTTCGGGTTCAGAATTCGTCGAAATGTTCGTCGGTGTGGGTGCGTCACGCGTCCGCGATTTGTTCGACCAAGCCAAGCGTAACGCCCCTTGTATCATTTTCATCGATGAAATCGACGCAGTGGGTCGCCAACGTGGCGCCGGGTTGGGCGGTTCACATGATGAGCGCGAACAAACCCTCAATCAGATTTTGGTGGAGATGGACGGATTTGATTCCACCACCAACATTATCGTGATTGCCGCCACCAATCGTCCTGACGTCCTCGACCCCGCCTTGATTCGTCCCGGCCGGTTTGACCGCCAGGTGGTACTCGATACCCCCGACGTCAAAGGACGGATCGCCGTCCTTGCCGTCCACTCCAAAGGCAAGCCGTTGGCAGATGACGTCGATATGACGGTTATCGCCAAGCTCACCCCCGGGTTCTCGGGTGCTGATTTGGCCAACGCCATCAACGAAGCCGCTATTTTGGCAGCCCGTCGCTCCAAGAAGCAAATCGGTCAGTTGGAGTTGAGCGATGCGGTTGAGCGGGTCGCCCTCGGTGGACCTGAGCGCCGCAGCCGGGTGATGACCGAACGCGAAAAGCTGTTGGTGTCGTACCACGAAGCAGGTCACGCCATTGCTGCCGCCGGCATGTCACACTCCCACATGGTCCAAAAGGTCACCATCATTCCCCGTGGTCGGGCCGGTGGGTATACCTTGTTCTTGCCCGAAGAAGATAGCTTGCGTTACACCACGATGTCACAATTCAATGCCCAGTTGGTATCAGCATTGGGTGGACGTGTGGCCGAAGAAATCATCTTTGGCATCGAAGAAGTCACCACTGGTGCTTCAGGTGACATCGTCCAAGTCACCCGGATTGCCCGATCCATGGTGACCCGCTTTGGCATGAGCGCCAAATTGGGGCCGATTGCCTTTGGCGAAAAAGAAGAGATGATCTTTCTTGGTCGCGAAATCAGCGAACAGCGCAACTATGGTGAAGACGTAGCCCGCAAAATCGACGAAGAGGTCTTCCGGATTGTGGCAGAAGCCTACGCCCACACCCGTTCGATTTTGACCACCAACCGCACCATCCTCGAAGACATGGCCAATGCCTTGATCGAATACGAATCCCTCGATGGCGATCGCTTGCGGAGCTTGATTGCCCGTGTGCAACAAACCAACGGCATCGACGTCCCCGTCAATAACTAAATCCCAGGCTTGCGACCGCCCTCCGTGTTACCACGGGGGGCGGTTTGTATTTGGTAATGCCCAAACAAAGGCTATGATGAATTAGGTGCGTATGCTATAATACACGGAATACGATGCATTCTACAGAGGTATTTGTTATGTCCGGACACTCGAAATGGGCTACCATTCGCCGATCAAAAGGGGTACTCGACCAACGCCGTGGTCAGTTGTTTACCAAGCTCGCCCGCGATATTGCGATTGCGGTGCGTGAAGGCGGCTCTGGCGACCCCGAAACCAACTTCCGCTTGCGGATTTCTGTTGATAGAGCCCGCGCCGGCAACATGCCAATGGACAGTATCAATCGCGCCATCGAGCGCGGATTGGGCAAAGGCAACGAATCCCAACTCGAAGAAATCACCTACGAAGGGTACGCCCCCGGTGGCGTGGCTGTCATCATCGAAGCCGCCACCGACAACCGTAACCGCACCGCCTCAGAAGTGCGGGCCGTATTCACCAAAATCGGCGGCAACCCGGGCGAACCTGGCTCGGTGAGCTGGATGTTTGACCTCAAAGGGTTGATTGTGGTTGATTTGAGCAACGGCAAAGTGAGCACCGATGACGCCACCATGATGGCCATCGATGCTGGTGCTGACGACGTCATCGATGGTGGCGATGTGCTCGAAATCTATACCGACTACAAACAGCTCATCGCCATCCGCAATGTATTGCTGGCTGCGGGATTAGTGATTACCACCGTCGAAAAAGCGATGCGCCCCAAAACCATCGTCCAAGCCGACGCCGCCGATGCCTTGCGGGCTCTCAAGTTGATTGAACGCATGGAAGACCTCGACGATGTCCAAAAGGTCTATAGCAACCTCGACATCACCGACGAAGTGGCCGAACAATTTGCAGGCGCCTAATGCGTACCATTGGGATTGATCCCGGTACGGCAATTATGGGATGGGGGATTGTTGATTCGCTCAACGGTAACCTGAGCTTGGTAGCCTGTGGTGCATTGACAACCCCTGCGGGTATGCCCCAAGCCGAGCGGCTGTTGTCGCTCTACCGCGGGCTCACTGAATGTATCACCACCTACCAGCCCGATAATTGTGCCGTCGAAGAGCTCTTTTTCGCAAAAAACGTCACCACCGCCATGACGGTCAGTCAAGCCCGTGGCGTGGCCTTGTTAGCCCTCGCCCAAGCTGGGCTGACGGTCTACGAATACAAGCCAATCGTCATCAAACAGACCGTGGCCGGCTACGGTGGTGCCGATAAACGCCAAATGCAAGAAATGGTCAAGCTGACGTTACGGATGCCAGCAATCATTAAACCAGACGATGCCGCCGACGCCGTCGCGATTGCGATTTGTCATACCTATACCCTGCCTATGGCCCAGCGTATTCGCCAAGCCAACTAATTGTAAGGAGCCCCATATGAAATTACTCGTTTTTGTGACCGAAGATGCCGTGGCCGATGCTGCCGTAGACGCCTTGGTTGAACAAGGATTTCGCGTGACACGGCTCGCATCGAGTGGCGGGTTCTTGCGCCGTGGCAACACCACGTTGCTGGCCGGGGTCGAAGACACCGCCGTCACCAAAGCCCAACAGACCGTCTCGACCGTCGCCGAAGGGGCGCTTTGTATCGTCCTTGACCTCGAGCGCTACGAGCGTATGTAACCCATTCACCGCCCCGCCAGTAGCATTTTTAATTGGATGATAAATGGATACCCCGTGAAAATCCTGTATGTGGCAAGTGGCATCCCCGTTCCTGGTAATCTCGGCGGCTCAACCCATGCCTGTGAAGTGGCACGTGGGTTGAGTCGGCGTGGTCACGAGGTACACGTGGTGGCGGTCAGCCGTGAAGGGCATACCAATCTCGGGCATTTGTTTGCGCCAGCCCAACAGCAGCTCGATGGCTTCACCATCTATCATATCGACGTTCCCAAAGCGTTATCGCTCCTCACCACCCCTACCATCGTGGCGCTGGCGCACCGCCTCCAGCCCGATGTCATCATGGAGCGTTATTACAACTTTGCCGGGGCGGGGATGATTGCCGCTCGCGTTGGCAAACGCCCCACCTTGCTCGAAGTCAATGCCTTGATTGTCGACCCCCCTAGCATCCGCAAACGCCAAATCGACGACCGCCTTGGCGGACCGATGCGGCGCTGGGCGACACTACAATGTCGCTGGGCCGATGCCATCGTGACCCCGCTCCAGACCACCATCCCTAGTGGCATCGACCGCATCCGCATCCACGAAACACCGTGGGGGGCCGATGTCGACCGCTTTACCCCCCGCCCCACCCAACGCCCCCCCGACCACCAACCCACCGTGGTATTTGTCGGTTCGTTCCGAGCTTGGCACGGTGTCGCGCATGGAGTAAAAGCCGCTCGGCTCTTGCTCGAGCGGGGCGTCAATGCCCGTTTTTTGTTTGTGGGGCATGGGCCAGAATTTGCCCAAGTTTGTTAAACGTGAGCCTGGTGAGGATATTGGTACAGTTACACCAGCAGATATTGGTGGTGTGTTGGACAGTTTGAAGAAAACCGGGGAAGACCAATACGAAGTAGAAGTAGAAGATTACGACAATGAACACGCTGACCGTATTACTTTTGTGTTGAGACTGAAAACAGGTCCCTATCAGGATCTCATGGATCCCGCCAAGCGA
>CAISXI010000273.1 GCA_903889425.1 uncultured Roseiflexaceae bacterium
AGGAAGTAGGAAGTAGGAAGTAGGAAGTAGGAAGTAGGAAGTAGGAAGTAGGAAGTAGGAAGTAGGAAGTAGGAAGTAGGAAGTAGGAAGTAGGGGCGAATCATGCCGGCGAATTGATTCGCCGCTATTCGCCCTGAGAGAGTGCGTTTTTTGTGTGCGCTGTGCAAGCCAGTAAGTGCATTGTCTGGTGTATCACGCGGAGCCGCGGAGAGAGAGCGTTTTTTGTGTGACTCCGTGCCCTCTGCGTGCTCTGTGCGAGACTGTGTGACTCCGCGTCTCCGCGTCTCCGCGTGAGCCAGTGGGGATGACCCCCCCTACTGCAACTGCTGCTGCAACCACGTATATGCCGGGCCGCCATGCACTTCGTGGCGCCCTTCAAATTCCGTAAACGCCACCCGTTGACTGGCCTCAAACACCCGGTAGACGCCCCGAGCCTGGGTCACGCCACTCCGCACCGCATTGATGGGGAATATCGGATCGCGGCTCCCTGCCTCCACATACAACGGCCGTGGCGCAATCAACCCCGCTAAGTCGTGCATTTCGCCAAATTCTGCCAGCCCGGGTACGAAATTACAGGCGCAATGATGCATCGCGAGGATACTCTCTTTGAAGCTCGAAAAATAGCCGCTAATCACGCAAGCCTTAATCCGCTCATCGATACAGGTCGAAAAAAGCGTGTGCATCCCCCCGCCCGAAATCCCCATCGCGCCCAAGCGCGTACAATCCAAATCGGCTCGGGTGGTCAAGTAATCAACCAACCGCATCCCGTCGTGCACGCGGATGCCCGGCACCGTCAAGCCCAAATGAAAGGCCAACATGGCGCTGTGGTGGCACGTCCCCGGCGTCGGCTGGCCGTTGACCGTATCGAGGTAACTGAAGTCGGTTTGACGCTCACCAAAGCACGAAATCTCGGGTGCGGCCACGGCAAAGCCAGCACGACATAACGCCACAGCAAAATCGTTGTGGTAGCCACTCGCAGTGCGTCGCTCGCTACCGTCTTCCCACAAGCCCACAATGTCGGCCACGCCATAGCCATGCCCACTCAAGGCCAGCATCACCGGCAAGGGCCCGGCCACATGTTTGGGGATGAGCAGATAAAAGGGCATCAGGCTGTAGGGCGTGGTGCGCATCACATATTTGTGGCGCACGTAGTCCCCTTTGTCGACACTCGCTAGCAACGCCACGTCGGGCGCAACGGCCTGCAACTTATCTAGTCCCAGCACCTGCGCCAAGGCCTGCCGGGTGGGGTGTTGCCATGCGACGGCACTGGCGTGATCACCGGCCTTGAAGGCGTATTGGGCCTGTTCGGGGTGATAGTGCGCCCACAATTCGTGCGCCGGTTGGTATTGTTTGGGAGTCGTCATTGACACACCTATCTTTCTTTTTTGTGGAAAAAACGTGCTGGTGGGTAGGTGAATTGGCGGGCGCAGGGCGCAACAATTGCCCGGTTCACCCGTTTTCTTGCAGGGCTAGCGCACCTAGCTGTGCGCTAGCCACAGTGATTTGATTATTGCGCGACAGTGGTGACAATCCGGGGGTTAGCCCGGCCGCCAATCCGCAGATAGGCGATTTGGCCGTTGCTATCACGCACAAAGTCGCCAATCTCGCCTTTGCGGGGCTCGTCGTGTACCACGAATTTGTCGTTGCCGATGAACGATGCCCGCACGCTGGGCACCGGCGGACCGGCCGGGCTCTCGGGCTTGGGGAAGCCGCCCTTGGGGGTTTCGTGGATGAGCATCCCCACCCCACTGGCCACCACCGCAAACCGCGACAACGAATATTCGTACTCACCCACATATTCGGCCATGGAGGCATCGTTCATGGGAACGGTTTTGACCGGCGCACTCACCAACCCCAGATAAATATCCAAAGCATTGCTCACCGCGTTATCGCCGATAATGCCGCCGTCGTCGCTATTGGTCAAAATCGCAATCCCGAATTGTTTGTCGGGGATAAATCGGAAGGTGGCTTTTTGGCCTTTGGTGGCACCGCCATGCCCGTAGCTGGTCACGTCACCATGCTGACGGATAAACCAAGTGATGCCCATATCGCCCCGGCCACCGGCACTGGTTTGTGCCGTGCGCATAGCCAGCAACGACGAGCGCTCGATGATGGCGTTGCCGTTGCCACTATGGAATTGGGCGTAGCGCATCAAATCATTGACGGTACTCACCACACCACCCACGGCATTGGCGGCTCGTCCTATTGCCCAGGGGTTGGCCACCCGCACGCCGTCTTGCCATTTTTGGTGCCCTACCGCAAAGCGTTGTGTCAAAATTGCATCGTTGGGATAAAAAAAGCTTTTGCTCAACTTGAGCGGATTAAACAACATTTGTTGGGCGGCCTGCTCATAGGTCTGCTTGGTCAGCACTTCGATCAAACGTCCGGCGATATTGAAGCCGGCGTTGTTGTATGACCACAACGTCCCTAGTGGTGAGATTTGCGGCAGTGTACGCAGACTTTTGACCATTAGTTCGAGGGCTTCGTCACCATTGCCCAAATCATTGAAATAATCGCCCATCCAGCCGCCGGTATGGGTGAGCAGGTGGCGGGTGGTCAGGTTGGCGGTGACATTGCTGTCGGCCATTTTGAATTTGGGCAGGTAACTTTTGACAGGGGTGTCGAGGTCGATTTTGCCTGCTTCGGCCAGTTGCATCAGCATGGTGCCCGTAAAGGTTTTGCTGATGGAACCGACTTGAAACAACGTATCGGCGGTGACGGGCAAGGGGTGGTCGACGCTGGTAATACCGAGTCCGGCACTCATTACTGTGTCGTTGTGCCAGACGGCGATGCTGACGCCCGGTACATCGAGGCGCTTCATGTCGTCGACGACATGCGCACATAATTCTTTGAACGAACGATCTTTGATGCTCTTGACGACGCTGTTTCGATTCATTTGGCGCTCCTTAGCTGAAATAATTGTATCTACATAATCATAGCATTGAAGCAGTAGAGACGCAGCCTGCTGCGTCTTACTGCTACGGCTTCAATCACGATTATCATATTCATCACGCAGGTCACGGATGGGCCGTTCGTCGCGTTGGTCGTCGGCACTGCGGCGGGTGTTTCGCACCTGTTGTTGGTGATTCGCCGCCGCCCGGTCAGTTTTTGCCAATACTTTAAGATCCCAATCGAACCCGCGTAAATCATCACAACTACAATAAATACACATGGCAATCCTTTGGGGGCAATGACCAGAGCCTATAGGTCAATGGTATACTAGCAAGGGACAATTATCAACGATTAATTAAAGGGAGGCATGCAATGACGCGGATTCCTGTCGCAGTCCAACTTTATTCGGTACGTGAAGATGCAGCCAAAGATTTGGCCGGTGTGCTCAAGGCCATCGCCAAAATGGGATATGATGGCGTCGAATTTGCTGGTTTTTATGGGCATGATGCCAAATCTGTCCGTGCCATGCTCGACGAATACGGTCTCAAAGCCGAAGGTGCCCATGTGGGCATCAACACCTTGATGGGCGACGAATTACAGCGTTCAATTGAATTTCATGCCACCATCGGCAATAGTTTCTTGATCGTACCCGGCCTTGACCATAGTTACACCGACAGTCGCGCCGGCTGGCTCAAGGCTGCCCACATCCTCAACGATGTCTCCAAAAAACTTGCCCCTCACGGCATGAAAACCGGCTATCACAACCACTGGATCGAGTTCCGCGAACTCGACGGTGAATTGCCCTGGGACACGTTTTTTGGCAATACCGACCACGACGTCATCATGCAATTCGATACGGGCAACGCGTTAGTGGCCGGTGCCGATTCGGCACCATTCATCCAACGCTACCCCGGCCGGGCCTTGAGCGTCCACCTCAAAGAGCATTCCCACACCAACCCCACCGCCTTGATTGGCGAAGGTGACGTGCAATGGCAGACGGTGTTGGGGCTGTGTGAAGCCATCGGTGGCACCCAGTGGTATGTCGTCGAACAAGAAAGCTATGCGTTCTCGCCCATGGAATGTATCGATCGCTGCTTGCAAAACGTGCGCGCCCTCGGTCGCTAAGAATTGATTGCACTGCGTCGTGGGGGGACTTTCCCACGGCGCGGTTTTTTATAATGTCAAAGGAACAGACCATGGTGGTAACCACGTATCAAGCAGCCCTCGACTACCTCTACCGCTATATCCCCGTCCCCACCCATCGGGCCGACCCCGCCGAAAATCTGACCCGCACCCGTGAGCTGCTCGACGCCCTCGGCAGCCCCGATGCCCGACTGCGCACCGTGGTGGTAGCCGGCACCAAAGGCAAAGGCTCGACGTCTGCCATGATTGCGAGTATGGCACAGGCGGCCGGGTTGCGGGTGGGGTTGTGGACCTCGCCTCACCTGCATTCCTACCGTGAACGCATTCAAATCAATGGCGAATTAATCAGCCAAACAGATTTGATTGCCGCCGTCAACCAAATTGCGCCGTTTGTGTCAACGCTCGAATTGAATGCGGGGCTACCGGCGACGTTTGCAATAGGGTTTGCGATTGCGATGCGTTATTTCGCCGACCAAAAAGTCGATTTGGTGGTGGTCGAAGTCGGACTAGGTGGCCGGTTTGATAGTGCCAATGTTTTGACGCCAGTGTTGTCGGTGGTCACCTCGATTAGTTATGACCACATGGAATTACTCGGCGACACCATTGACGCCATCGCCATGCAAAAAGGAGGCATCGCCAAGCCCCGCGTACCGATGCTCATCGCTCCCCAGCCCTATGCGGCGTTGGTGACGGTGACAGCCTGTGCCGCTGAGGCGGGTGCACCATGTGTGGTGGTCGACGACGCTGGTACCGGTGGGATTCGTGGGTATGATCCTGCCGATGAGCGGGTACGTGGCCCCATCCCCGAATTATTTGACCCGTACGATGTCTACCACGGGCCGCATGAATCAGCCCTCAAAGGCGAAGTGCAACTCGACAATACGCGGTTGGCTGTGGCGGCGGCACTTTTTTTGCGTAAACAGCGCATCAATATCAGTGACGAAGCCATTGCGCGTGGACTAGAACAGGTGGTATGGCCCGGTCGCTTTGAGTTGGTACAGACCACGCGCGTGCCGGTGTTGTTTGATGGTGCGCACAATGTTGATTCGGCGCGGCGCTTGGTGGGGTCGGTGCGGGCGGCCTTCCCGGGGCAATCGATTACGTTGGTGTTGGGCTGTTCACGTGACAAAGATGTGACGGCCATGGTGCAAGTATTTGCTCAGATGGCTGATCAGGCGATTGTGACCGCCTCACGTCACCCGCGGGCTATGCATGATTTGGGAGCCTTGCAGGCGGCGGTGTTGGCCAGCCGTCCAAATATCCAAGTGATTGGTATCGATGATCCAGCAGCGGCGTTGCGTTTTGCGGTGCATCATGCGGTCGCCAACGAGGTGATTGTAGTGACGGGGTCACTGTTTGTGGTGGCGGCGGGGCGTGAAGAATTAGGTCTAGCAGGGGCAGTTGATTAGTATGGTTGCGTGAGATGACTGCCTGCTGGTATAATTAGGCTAGTTTTGTGTGCATAACGCCATAACGGTTGGCGTGCCTTGAGGAGTAGTATGGCGACGACATCTGATTTGCGTACCAATTTGATTATCCGCTGGAATGGCCAGCTCCACCGTGTGACTGAGTTTCACCATCATGCCCCAGGCAACTGGCGCGCCATGGTAATCCTCAAACTCAAAAATATCCAATCAGGCAAAACCATCGAAGAGCGCGTGCGTGCCGGCGAAGACATCGACATCGTGCGGGTCGACAAGCACAACATGCAATTCTTGTACCGCGAAGGTGATAGTTACGCATTCATGGACAACGAATCATTTGAGCAAATCGAGCTGACCGCCGAGGTGATTGGCGAAGGCGCTGAATTCCTCAAAGATGGTGCCGAGTGCGAAATCCTCTATTATGACGAAAACCGCATTCTCGGCGTCGAAATTCCCATTTTTGCGGAATTGCGCGTGACCGAATCAAGCATGGCATTGCGTGGCGACACCGCCACCAACGTCAACAAAATAGTCACCCTCGAAACCGGCGCCCGCATCACCGTGCCAGGTTTCATCAACGAAGGCGACATGTTGCGCATCGATACCCGCAGTGGCACATATATGGAGCGCGTCAAGTAGGGGCGAATAATACGGTGAATCTATTCACCGCCATTCGCCCCCTCACTGACGCCACGTACGGGCGAATAAAATGGCGAATAAATTCGCCGGGATTCGCCCGTACGATGGGTGGAGCTATTCGCCCACGGCGACGCGTATCCACGGCGATTTCCACCACACCAAGCAATCGCTTGGTGTGGTTTTTTTATCGATGCCCCCGATCGCCATTCGCCCGATGGATGTCCCGGGGGGGCGAATAAAATGGCGAATAAATTCGCCGGGATTCGCCCGTACGATGATTGGGGGCAATGATGATATGGCGGCATGCATCGGGCGGGGGCAATGATGATATGGCGGCATGCATCGGGCGGGGGCAATGATGATATGGCGGCATGCATCGGGCGGGGGCAATGATGATATGGCG
>CAISXI010000274.1 GCA_903889425.1 uncultured Roseiflexaceae bacterium
CATACTTCATACTTCATACTTCATACTTCATACTTCATACTTCATACTTCATACTTCATACTTCATACTTCATACTTCATATCACCATGCGTTGCATGGTGGAGACGCAGTAAGACGTAGCAGGCTACATCTCCACTGCGTCTCTACTTTATACGTCATACTTTATACTTCCTACTACATATTCGTCATATATGACGAAACATTCGTGGTAATTCGGAAAAAGTGCCGAAGAAACTGCCCTGCTTTACCGATATGCTGTAACTACGAAATCAAAAACAGCTTCAATTTATGGATCACCGCAGGCATGGGTCACAAGCAATCAAAACACCTCGACTGCGGGGACAAGTTCGGCACATGCTTGCCATGTCATGAGAAAGGGCATCGACACGATATGAAACAGACCACCCTCATCCATCACTTGAGTACACCCGAATTATATCGGCGTTACCGCAACTGCAAAAACGTCCAAGAGGCACGGCGCTGGCATATTTTGTGGTTGATAAGCACGCACATGCCCGTCACCACGGTAGCATCCACCACCGGCATGAGCCGCACATGGATCTGGCATATTTGTACGCGCTATAACGCCATGGGACCAGCAGGAGTTCGCCGGCAACAATCAGGCAAAGCCGGGGCACACTCGTTGTTAAGTGCAGCACAGTTTCGCCAGCTCCAACAAGCCGTAAGCCAACCGGCACCCGACGGCGGTCGTTGGACCAGTCAAAAAGTCGCCGAGTGGATTGCCAACGCTACCAATCGCCCACATGTGGCAACACGCACTGGCTGGGTTTATTTATGTAAATGTCGCGGGAAAACAGCACCAACAATGTCATTCGGCCAATAAATCTTGGCGGATTTGGCTAATCACGTCATAAAACGTCAATGTAGCTGCAAAGTGCGTTGCGTGGGGCGGCATATCCTCAGCCATTTGCTGGGCGAGAGCTAGTTGTTGCTGAAAGACGTGATCGAGCATGGGGCCACGATAAATGCGCCGCTCGGCACGGAATTGTTGGATCAAGGCACTCAATCCCAAGGTGTCGTTGGCGCGCCCACGCAACATCAACAAGCCACTATAAATATCCATAATATACAAAATATCTTGCAGGCCCCCAGCGCGTTGCAAAAAGTCAAACGCTATTTGCAGATCTCGGCGTGTTTCGGCGTATTTGCCTTCAAGCACATTGACCGCAGCCAAGCGCAAGGCACAGCCTGCAATATTCATGGGGATGTGCAGGCGCGTAAATTCTGCTTGGGCAAACTGCAAATATTGGCGGGCATCATTGAAGTTACCTGCCGTAATCAAAATTAAACCACGATTGTAAGAGGCATCGAGTAACCCGAGCGTTACACCATAGGTGCGAAAGAGTTCGAGTGCTTTATCGCTGTGCGCCAAGGCATCACGCAGATTACCTTTGATAAAGTGCATGTAGGCATACATGTCGTGGGCACGTGCGAGCCACGATACATGTTGATTTTGCGCAAAATAATCAATTGCCTGGTCCATGTACAGACATAATTCGGCAAAAGGAATGGTATTGGCTTCATCGACATCAATCAAGGAATTCATACCGATTTCGATAACAACCCGCCCCCACAAAAACGGCATGGCATTTTGTTCGGTGAAGCGCTTGGCACGTTGTAGATAACTCATCGCCAAACTAAACATGCCACGGGCGCTATACAGACTGCCTGCCACAAATGATAATTGGGCGCTGAGGGGGTGCATATCACCGAGCACCACCATACAGCGTTCTACTTGACTAATCGCCGTGGTACTCAGGCCATGGCGCCCCCACAAGGTGTGCCAATTAATCAAAATCGTGGCTGCTTCGACGGTCATGGCCCGTTGCAGGAGCTGTGTCACCACATGCAACGTCAAAATAACATCGTTGGTCTTGTAAAACGTGCTCGCATCATGGCGGGCATCTTCCCAAGAAATACTGATGATACCGAGCGGTTTCACCACATCACGCAACAGATTACGGTAGGTTTCTTCGGGAACAATCCGCACCAACACTTGGCGAATCACCGCATGCACCACGTAGTATTCGTCATCGCTGATAATCCGATAAATCACGCGGCGCTGGTCTAATGCGGCGAGTTGTTGCGCGAGGTTTTCTTCGCTCACCCCAAACACACTGGTAGCCATCATGGTCAAAAAGCGGGTCGTCACAGGAACCGTACAGAGACTAAGCAAGCCAAGGATGCGCATTTCAATAGGGCTCAACACCGCCAAGGTACGTTCGACAAAATCATGTTTGGGCAAGGCCTGGGGACCGAGTGCCACGGCATTGGCAATCATGCCAATCAGCAACGGATTGCCGGCGACTGCTTGACACGACTCGAGTACGTATTCGGGTTCGACATATTGGCCACCCGCTTGGGTAAAAATCCGCATAAACAACTGACACGCTGATGACTTAATGTGATCACTTTGGAGCGGTGCCAAGGTCCGTTCGTGATAATTTGGCACGTGCGTAGTCACACCAACTTTGCGCGAGGTGATAATGCACCGTACCGTCGGCAAATGCACCATAATCTGATCAATCAGTGTTGCGGGGCGGATTTGCGATTCGTCTTCGTCATCAACATTATCAATAAACAGATAGGGTTGTTCGTTTTGCAACACCATTTTGAGGCGGAGCAAAATCGGTTCATTAGCGATTGGTTTGACACGAAACACAAACGCCAACTGCTCATAGAGTTGGGCCAGCGAGGTAATGCCATTGGCATCGAGATAGTAGGTTTTTTGGCCATGGTGGGCTTCATAGCGCCGCATCAACTCAAACGCCACGGCGGTTTTGCCAATCCCCGCCGCACCCGTCAATACAATATTGGTGCGGGCGATGACGAGGTGGTTGAGCTCGTCAATCACACTATTGCGCCCAATCAATGCTAGCTGTACCGTTGTTTTGGGGGTATAAAAGCCGTAACGCTGGAGGGCTTCTTGCCAAATGTCAGGGGCAAAATAGCCGGCAAACGACTGTACTGCACTGATTGGTACGCGCACGGCCACCATCAAGTCAAACAATTCATCAGCGGTGAAAATATGCGCATCGTAGTCAAACAACACTGCCACCACCGCCGTAAAGACATCAAGCGTTGGCCCAATATCACGGTCGGGGCGAGTCATAAACATATCGTCGAAGCGGGCCCGACTGACACGGATACCCCGTTGTTGCAAGGCCTGCAACACATCTGCGAGGTAGATGCGTTGCGCACGCAGTCGCACAAACGCTTGCCGCATCAACGCAATCGTTTTGGTTTTATCAAAAAACAACTCACTCATCATCACTCAAATACTCGTGTAGCGTTGCAATTGATTCAAGCTGATTTTATCATGAATACTGAACATCACTGCGATTATTTCGTCAGCTAATGCATGAATAGCACGTTCCTATTCTGCATCCTCCCAGGTCGGTTTTTCCCAGCCAAAGTCAATGGCATGGCGTTTCAAGTGGGATTTGAGGTTGGGATCGTTTTCGATAAGTTCGACAATCCGGCTCAAGGCACCATTGAGGGCATCTTGCATACCATCGGGGTATTTGGCGAGGCGGGCTGGGTCGACATCAAAAATCAACGGCACATGGAAGCGGCTATAACCGTCACTGGTGGTTTGGGGGGGCATAGAAAAACTCCTGTATGCATTCAATTCATGCGCATCTGCTGGCGCATAGCGCGCCATTGGGGACAATAGGTGGTTACCACCTGCCAAAACTTGGGACCGTGATTGGCTTCAAAGAGATGCGCCAATTCGTGGATGACGACGTATTCGATACATGGCAGTGGTTGATGGACCAACGCCAACGCAAAAGCCAGATGGGCAGTGCGCGGGTTGCAACTGCCCCAACGGCTGCGCATATTGCGGATCTGCCATGTCGGCACTGCAGTGTGCATGGTGTGGTGCCATTGTGACACAAACGACGTCAATTGGGTGGCGAGTTGGGCATACAAAAACTGCTGAAGCAGGCGTTGCTGCGCTGGCGCACCATCGCGGGCGGTATGGTGGAACACAATCCGGTCAGCATCGATGATTACCTGGCGAGTGGTTTGTACCGCCATCTCAACCGGATAGCGCACCCCAAACAAGACGACGCTATCACTACTCATCGCTGGTAGAGCGGTGGGTGCTGATTGGCATTTGGCGCGTTGCGCTTCGACCCATGGCCACTGCTGGGCGAGGAATGTATCGACGTGGGATTGCGGACAATGCCACGGCACACTGAGATAGACGGCGCCTGCGGGAGTCACCCGGAGCCGCAGATATTTGACTGCCTTGCGGGTCATGACAATTGAGACATCGTGGTAGATGAGCGTGGTTGGCATACGTTCCTTATTTTCATCACCTCTGTATTTTACGGGAATTTGGGAGGGTTTGGGGATTCTATTTGTCTCGCACAGAGGACACAGAGGACGCAGAGCTCCCCAACGTCATTGCATGGCGCCCCAAGCGCAGTGCAATCTCCCAGCGATAGCGTATATACCGCACATGGCTGTCCGTACGAGATACCATTTGTCTCGCACAGAGGGCGCAGAGGACGCGGAGATGTTTTTTCTGTCAGCGTGATCGATAC
>CAISXI010000275.1 GCA_903889425.1 uncultured Roseiflexaceae bacterium
CGAGCGGGCCAGCTACCAAGTGGCAGCCTACTTACAACGGCACGGCTACCGGATTATCCCCGTCAATCCCCGCGAGACACAGGTACTGGGCGAGCCAGCCTACGCCTCGCTGCGTGATGTACCCATAGCCATCGACATTGTGGATGTGTTCCGTGAATCGAGTGCCGTGCCAGAGATCGTGGTCGACACGATTGCCATCGGTGCCACCGTATTGTGGTTGCAACTCGACATCCACCATGCCGAGGCCGAGGACCAAGCCACGGCTGCTGGTATTACGGTCATCAGCGACGTCTGTATCAAAATCGCCCACGCCGAGCTAATAGCATAGTCGAGACAGCGGTATTTGCCCCGTCAACAACACCACCCACGCCGAGCGAATCGACGTGGGTGGTGTACATCTAATCCGGACTACTTAGGCGTCGGCACACACCACCATAGCATGACCATCAATCACCGGTATGGTGACATGGTAATACCCAGCGTGGTGTGTGTATTTTAGTTCCTGCATACTAGGAGCAAGATACATTTGACTAATAGATTGATCAGCCCGAATGGCGATTTGGACATTGTAGAGCGGGATGACGTCTTCGATAACATCAAAATCTAACCCGCGCCGTTCGGGAATATAGTGCAGCAGATGTACGATGGTGCGCTGGGCTTGGCGCATCACCGAGCTGGTGATGGTCGAAGGTCCCTGATGGCGCAACAGCGGCGTGGGCAACAGGCGTGTAATCGCATCGGCGACCAGTTGCTTGACCCAACGGGGTGCGTTGGTGTGATATTGGGTAAAGACGGGGTGGGCGAAATAGATGACGCGCCCGGCCTGCGTGACTGCCGGCGCCCCCACCACCCCTGCCGATGGCGTATGGCGATGCGAACTAAAATGGCGCCACGAACGCTCAAAATAGGGCTGGGCGGTATGCGCCAACACCGTCGTACCGACCTGGGGTGTCACCTGCGTGCCCCGCAAATACATGGCGTGCTCAGTACGAGGCAACACTTGACCAATCGCATCGCTGGGCACGATGAAATCAGGGCTCATGGCGATATCGCCTACACAATCGACGCCCAACACCGGCAAAATCGTCTGGTTATTGCGCATCCCCGAGCGGTGCGAGGCAATCAACGATCCACCACTCGCGACATAGGCACTGAGTTTGGCACTGGTGGCGTCGTCGAGGATGGCTTCGTCGGCCAAAATAATCAGTTTGTATGGCATAAAATCGGCTTGGGTGTCGACAATGTCAAACTGCATGCTCAGTTCTTCGAGCATGCGCACCACCCCAAAGGTGGCGGCGGGGATGGCATCGGCCCACGATGACGACACGGCTTTTTCGAGTGACAACACTGCAATATCGGTGACGGCTTGGGCATCGACACACCACGGCTCGCGGCGTTCGACTTCTGTATAGACCGAGCCAATCAAATCATACACGTCGCGGTCAATCAAGCCATTGGGATGCAGTTGATCCCCCACGCTACAGGCTGTGCCGTGTGCCAGCATGCGAAAGACTTCGAATTCGAGCGCGGCTTTGTTTTTGAAGGAATGAAAATCACCCCACGAGGTATGGAACTTGCCCGTCATGCCCAGTACTGGCATCCCCAAGGTGCGAGCATAGCGTACGGCGATGGGGAAGTGCAGGTAGCCCCAGCCACCACTAGGCAGCGTCTCGATTTCCCAATGACTATAGGAATCAGCCCAGCGCCGGTCGCGGGGTGCCACATGCCCCGCATTATAAAAAATAGTAGCATTGGGAACCAGCGATTTGACGACGGCAGTCATGTCACGCTTGAAGCGGGCGCTGGTTTCGGCGCCCCATTGCAGGCGGTCAGCCTCGACCGAAGGATCAAGCCCAGTGGCCATCATGGCCGTACGGCAGTGGTAACAGACACAGGGGATGGGTTGTACGATGTCAAAAAAGAAGCCGTCCACTTGGCCCATCGACTCAACGACATCACGCACATTGTCGAACAAAAATTCACGGTAGGGAGATCCGACACACAAAAAGAGATAGAACCCGGCTTCAAACAACGGTTGGCCATGGCGGTTGACACTAAATGGATTGCCAGAGGCATCCATGGCTAACCATTCGGGGTGATGCATGGCGGTATAATAATCCCATTGAACGGTTATGTAAACCGGAGCATTGATTTGTGATTCACGGCAGGCATTTACTTGGTCAACGAGGAGGTTGTTTTGCAGGTGAGGGTGGACGCGTTCGGGGAAGCGTTTGCTGTGGTAGTAGAGCATGCCGTGGTGGCAACGGGCGAACACCGTCACTGAATCGACGTGTGCTGCGCGCAAGGTACTGGTAAATTGCTCGGAATCGAATTCACCAGCGATATTGCCGATCAATTCACTGGTATGGAAATCCAAATGGACTTGGCGCATACGCATACATCACCTCGTTGTGAAAAAACGGAATTCACGGTAAGTATACCGTGAATTCCGCCACGCGCACCGAATTTACTTTTTAATCTTGATTCACCGCCGCGCTAAATTACTTTTTGACGACGTAATTGCAATGCAAACAACACGCCAACCCCTAGTAAAACCACAGGCAACACGATAATTTCAGGCAGAACTGCTGTTTTGGCGAGAATTGCTAACATGGCATACGCAGTGGCAACCCCGGAGGCTATGAACGGCCATGGCTCACTATAATCGAACCAAATCCGGCCAATGCCATAGACCAACAAAAACGCCACGCCAATCAGCAACCCGAGAATTGCGCCACCAAATACGGTCAGCCACGGCAATCCCACCAATACCGCACCAAATGCAACTGCGGCAATACACAACCAATACCAGCGCCGTACAATGGCTAACACAAACGCTAGCACGATCAACCCGATACAAAACACCAATTGTGGCAATATATACGTCGCAACGAGTGATTCAATCGTTGCATGGTCGATTACCAATAACGCCACAACCAATACAATACACATAGCATAGATACGATTAATATTAGCAGTCGTTGGCATCGGGCGCAACGGAATCGTCGGCATTCCTTCGGACGAATAATGCTCGAGATCTATTTTGGGTTGTTCATTCATACAATTTATTCCTCCATCACCGTTACTATACGGCGAAGTATGCTTCATTGCAAATAAAATACACATATTTGAAAGTATTGATTAATTCAATAATCAAACAAATAATTATTTATCGCACAGGCTAATTATACCTGAAAACCTCATAGTCTTCGCAAGAATTCGTACATATCGCTGATTGTTTTATCGCATACTGTACAGAGTACTGACATACCGAAAGGAATACCCTACATGCGTACCCAAGATGGACTTCGGTTGACCGCACTCGCTGCTTTATGGGGTGGGTCGTTTTTGTTTATGCGCATCGCCGCACCAGAGCTCGGGGCAGCCTGGGTGGCATTTTGCCGGGTACTCATCGCTGCCGTTTTGCTACTGAGTTACGCCAAAATACGCGGCGTTGATCTACAGCTCCGTCGTTTCTACAAACACTATATCGTAGTGGGATTCTTTCAATCGGCGTTGCCGTTCTTTTTGTTTGCTACCGCCGAAACCAAAATATCGGCCGGACTCGGCTCGATCCTCAATGCCACGAGTCCATTATTTGGACTGATTATTGCCATGCTAATTGGTGACGAAAAAGTCCGCATCGATCGCATCCTCGGTATTTTTGTGGGGATTGCCGGCGTCACGATTTTGGCGGGCTTTGATGTGGGAGTACTCGATATGGCAATCGTCGGGGCAATTGTGTGTTGCCTCGGTGCAGCCTGTTCCTATGGCATTTCAAGCAATTACACTCGGCGTTATGTCAATGGTGCGCCAGCATTGGGGATGGCGGCATTTAGTCAAACGGCAGCGGTGGTATGGCTGTTACCCTTGGCAATTTTGTACCCACCGAGTGGCACGATTAGTAGTGCGGCAATAATCGCCGTTAGTCTATTGGGGGTACTTGCCACCGGAATTGCGTTTATTTTGTTCTTCCGGTTAGTCGTTGATGTGGGACCGGTGGTATCACTCACGGTGACGTTTTTGGTGCCGATTATGGCGTTTTTGTGGGGCGCAGTATTTCTAAACGAACAAATCACCCTGATTACCATTGTGGGTGGCGGCGTGGTGTTGCTGGGGACGGCGTTGACGATTGGTATCGAAAAAATCCGGCCCCAGCCCCGGCTCACGTAGCCACCATTGGCACTTCACGACGGGCATTTAGTTTTTTGCTAACAAAGGGGTAATTACGGCTTGCGCAACCTCGACATCTGTCGGTGTGACATAGGCGTGCACCGACACGCGGATGCGGCGTAGGTCGTGGTCACCCCAAATCAACACATTGTGAGCGGCGGCCTGTTTGACAATCGCTGCGGCTTGCTCCGTCGCCACACAGATATTTCCGGCACGGTGACGGGCATCTGTGGGCGTCAACAGCTGCGCACCAGTGGTCGCAAACGATTCACGCAACAAGCCACCAAAGTGGAGTGCATGGGCTTCGATGACGTCGATGGGGATGCGGGTGTGGTAGCGCAAAGCACTTTCGAGGATATAGACATCGACGAAATTAGGATTGCCCACCTCGGCACGGGCGGCGTCGGCATGCATGGCGTAGTCGTGGGGCGTGGCACCTGGTTTGGCTGAACGCCAGCCTACCAAGGGGTGGAACTCGTGTACAAGGCGCCGATTCCAGACCAAAATCCCCAGATGTGAACCGAGCAACCATTTGTAGCCACTACACACCAAAAAATCGATATTACTGGCATCGACGGCCACAATCCCCAACGAATGGGTGGCATCGACCATGAGTTGCGCACCAACACTATGGGCCGCCTCAGCAATCGGCGCCAAATCAATCCGCCGACCAGTGCGGGTGCTGACGTGGCTGACGTACACCAAGCGTGTGCGTGGCGTAATCGCCGCCACAATGGCGTCCACTTCATTGTCTGGGTTGGGATCGTAAGTGGGCATCACCGCCGTCACGCCATAGCGGGCCAGCCACGTAAACAGATAGCGACCACTAGGGTATTCGTCATCGACGGTGACTACTTCGTCACCACTGCGCCAGTCGTAGGCCGACACTACTTGAATCATGCCGGCAGAGCTACTGCCCACCAAGGCCACGTCGGCAGCGTCGACATTCAGCATTTGGGCCAGCATAATACAGACCCGTTCGCGGGCCGCAAAAAACCGCTCGCGGCCAGGCATTCCGCCTGCTTTGTCGGTGGCAAATTGGGCTACGGCAGCCAAGTGGTGCTTGAGGAAGGGTGTTTCGCCACCAGCAGCCAAATGATGGACACCCTCGATACCGATAAAGTCATCTTTGGGGAAGTACATGGAATGCCCCTTTCAGATTAGGCCTGAGCCGCCCGCATCGCCAACACCAACGCACCTAACATTCCGGCGCGATTACCCAGCGCCGGCGGCACGATATAGTCGTCGATATGAGCGGTGATTGCATCGACGTTGATGTAGCCGTTGAGTCGAGCGAGGACTTTGGTGCGAATCATGGGGAAGAGGTGGGCTTGGTCCATCACGCCACCACCCAACACAATGCGTTGCGGTGACACCATCAAAATGGTATTCATGACCGCTTGGGCGATGTAGTCGGCTTCATATTCCCAAGCGATATGGTCGGGGGGAAGTTGGTCGGCTTTGACACCCCAACGTCTTTCGATGGCGGGGCCGGCTGCGAGGCCTTCGAGACAATCGACGTGGAAGGAACAATTGCCGGCAAAGCTGTCGCTGTCAATGCGTGATAAGCGCTGATGCCCTGCTTCGGGGTGCATCATACAGGGCAATGGGGCGCCATTGACGATAATCCCCGCACCAATCCCCGTGCCAATGGTGTAATAGACGAGGTGCTGCAAGCCCACCCCAGCGCCCCACTGCAATTCACCCAGCGCCGCCGTGGTGACATCCAAATCGAAGCCCACCGGAATCCCCAAGGCGGCTTGGATCGGCGCAACCACCGGCGCATTGCTCCAATATGGCTTGGTGGTGGGCGCCACACAACCATAATTGGGCGAAGATTTGTCGAGCACGATGGGGCCAAATGAGCCAATCCCGATGGCGGTCAGAGGCGTTTGGGCATGATGCTGTTGCAAAAATGCGATGATTTGCGGGATGTTTTCAGCAGGCGTGGTGGTGGGGAAGCGCACTTCGTGGCGCACATCGTCGGGACCAGCCACAATCGCACACACCATCTTGGTACCACCGGTTTCGACCACTCCGTATAAACTCATGTGCGTACTCCTTTTAATTGTTATGTCTACAAAAAAACACTACAGCGCGAGGATTAATGCGAAAGCATGCCGTTTGCCAGTAATTCGGCATAACTGCCACGAGCAGCAATTTCGCCGTTTTTGAGGACGA
>CAISXI010000276.1 GCA_903889425.1 uncultured Roseiflexaceae bacterium
CTCTGTGTGCCCTGTGCGAGGTAAATAACAATCTTATTTGTACTGCATTGTCAAACCCATCCAATTACGTTAATATACGTAGTACAGGATAAAAACGTATCGCGTATCAATTATTTTTTGTGCGTGCGGATTAGGTGTGCAATGCAAAATAGCCTCTTTTCTTTGTGTGTGCCACGCGATAGCGTGCGTGATGCGAGCCGGCGTGATACCGTGCTCGATTTGACCGATTTGGTGAATAATAAGATCGATGTCGCACAGTTTTTTGCAGAAAATTATGTGACCGATGGTATGCGCACGCTGATTGTCCAGACCTTTGCACGACTGGCAGGGCAATCAAATCAAGCCATCTTTCGATTGCGTCAAGCAATGGGTGGTGGCAAAACCCACAATATGCTGGCGGTCGGGTTACTGGCCAAGCACCCCAACCATATCCCGCAAATTGCCAAAGAAATCAATGGCGCCGTGGTTACTGATCCGGGTATGGTTGATGTGGTGTCGTTTAGTGGCCGTGAATCCGATGAAAAATATGGCATTTGGGGGGCGATTGCGACCCAACTAGGCCGGTTTGACCATTTCAAAGACAACTACACTCCCCTGCAAGCGCCCGGCCAACAAGCATGGGTGAATCTGTTTCGTGGGCGGCGGGTGCTGATTTTGATTGATGAACTCGCACCCTATCTTGATAGTACCCGGGCAGTGACGGTGGGGAACTCTGATTTGGCGGCGGTGACGGTTACCGCGATGGCCAACCTTTTTAATGCACTGCAACACGACGACTGCCGCCATGTCTGTCTGGTGATGGGCGAATTGGTGGGGGTCTATGAACATGCCGCACAAAACCTCGATTTGGTGCTGCGTACGATCGATGCCGAATCATCGCGCCTTTCACAAAGTATTACGCCGGTGCAACTCAATACCAATGAGCTCTATTATATTTTGCGCAAACGCTTGTTTCATGCCTTGCCCGATGCCGCAACGGTGCAAGCCGTGGCACTGAGTTATGCGACTGCGTTGACTCATGCGCGCCAAATGGATGTTGCGGTGGAATCCCCCGAACAATTCCAAGTCAATGTCATGCAAAGCTACCCGTTTCATCCCATGATTCGTGACTTGTATGCCCGCTTCCGCGAAAATCAAGGCTTTCAACAGACCCGGGGCCTCATACGGTTGATGCGCTTGATGGTGGCCGATTTGTGGAGTAGTGGCGCTGCAGATAGCGAATTTTTGTTGTCGGCACATCACCTCAACTTTAATAATCCTGCCATTTTGACCGAAATAGAACAAATCAACAATACCCTCGCCAATGCGGTCGCCCATGATATTGCCTCAAACGGCACCGCAGTGGCCGAAGAAATCGATACCGAATTGCGTTCGACCGATGCCCGCGATGCCACCCGCTTGATTTTTATGGCGTCACTCTCGACTGCGGCTAACCCGGTGCTTGGGCTTGGGCTCCACGAAGTGATTGGTGCACTCGCTACCCCTGGCCGCGATATTTCGCAACTCAAAAGCGTGATTGTCGAACGTCTGATGGGCAAAGCATGGTACCTGCATGGCACTGATACCGGCGCTCTCTATTTTCGTAATGTCGAAAACGTGACGGCGCAACTCGAGGCGATGGTGCGGACTTTTGCCAATGAACAGGCCATCGAAGAAATCAAACAGCGCCTGCATCAGATGTTTGAACCGACCAATACCAAACCGTGCTACCAACGCCTGTATGTCATGCCCGCCCTCAATGAGGTCGAAATCACCTTGCATCATGTCACTCTGGTGATTTTGCAACCCATCCATGGCACGCCGACGGGTGTGGGGGGACTCCCCAAAGCGGTTGAGGATTTTTATCAACAACTCCAATACAAAAACCGCGTCATGTTTTTGACGGGATCATATAACACCTACCAACAACTCATCGAAAACGGCAAGCGCTTGCGCGCGATTCGGGCCATCAAATCGAGTTTGGGATTGATGTCTGCGGGTAATAACCAGGTGCAGCTCCAACAGGCCCAACAACTCGAAGAAAACATCACCCAGCATTTTTATTCGGCAGTGCGCGAAACCTTTACCCGCCTGATTTGGCCGATTCGCCAGCAGTCGGATTCGACACAATCGTTGTTTCCCCAAGAGTTTTATATGAAGTTTGAAGGCAACAACTACCGCGGTGAACAACAAATCATCCAGTTGCTGCGGGAAAAACAAAAATATACTGAGGATATTACCACCGACAACTTCCGCCAAAAAATCGAATTGCGTTTGTTTACCCAACCACAAATGGAGTGGAATGAAATCGAACGCCGGGCCGCTGCACAAACGGTGTGGCAATGGCATCTGAATGGCGCCCTCGCCGATTTTCGCCAACGTATGGTGCGTGAAGGACAATGGCGGGAGTAC
>CAISXI010000277.1 GCA_903889425.1 uncultured Roseiflexaceae bacterium
CCGACGGAGTTTTTCAGACTATCACATCCAGGGACGCTCGCTTTGGAATTGGCGGCAATTTCTAGGGTGACGGTGGTTGTCGCCGGACTGCCCACCAATGCCCCGTTGGTGCGCACTTGAGAGGTGAAAGCAATTGATACGGTGGTAGCGGTAGCGGCTAAGTTTTGGATGGCGTAGGCCGATGATTGTTCACCATCACCGTAATTCACACTACACATCGCCGAAGGCATGTATATTTTCGCAGCACCGTCAGCTGTCGTGCCTTTGAATCCTTCGAAGCTATTGGCGTATTTGTTGATGGTGCTGGTTTCGAGGGCTGAGGCAACCATACTCCCACTCGACGTAATCACCGCCGAGCCATTGAACGTACATCCCGCCGGGACGGTGTAGGTGCTTGTCGGTGGTGTCGGGCTACTCAGCGCACCCAAATCGACGCTAGAAACAGCCCCTGGTGCTAATGAAGGAGTGGTGACCGTGTAGGCGGTATCGCCGTTGGGCCATTTGATGGTCACACTTGCGGTATTGCTACTACTGCCGACATTTTGCACGTTGAAGCGGGTGGTGAGTTTGTCGTTGAAGCAGGCCTTCATGACGGTGGGGACGATAATCGTGCCACTGCCGTCGGTGCTTTGAAAGCCGTTGGAGACGGGACGTACCTTGATGACTGAGTCATTTGACACCTGTACCATGGTGGCAATCAATGGTTGGTTTGATGAAATCACCGCCCCACCCTTCCAGGTCGAAGCCAAACTACTCACCGCGGATACGGCAATCGATGAGCTTGCCTTAACGGGAATGGTGACTGCGCTCCCGTTGCTGTTGAGGAGTGGGTAGTCGGTGGTGGTGCCATCGGCTGCATTATAAAACGTCACACTCAAATTGGCGGCATCAGTGCCCACATTCATGTAGGTAATTGACGTGACATAATTGGTGGCGTAGGCGTTGTCGGCAGCCAAGGCTGCACTCACACTACTCGCAAGCAACACGATAAGCAATAGACTGCTCATCCATAATCGACGCAAATGGGTCATAGCAACTCCTTTTGATAATTCACTGACTCTACTATAGACGCTCCATACGAGATATGCCATAATACCTTTGGATTATTTGGCAAGGAATTACCATGAAAAGACGATTTTTGTTCCCATATATCTGTTTGCTCCTCACGATTTTGTCGTTGTCAGGATGTGCCGGCACTGCACCAGCCATGCCGACACCCAATGCTCCCGTCCAAGCGGGCAACGCCTTGCTCCGTGGCCGATTGTTGAATTCCCAAGGGGGGATGATTGCCAATCGCGCCGTCCATTTGGCACCCATCTATGGGGAAGGTGACCAACAAGCCTATGTGTTTGATTCAGCTACCGGGATTGGCAGTGTGACTGACGCCAACGGAGGATTCGTCATGGTCAATATTCCCCCTGGTCGCTACGTGTTTTTGGTCGTCGTGAGTGAAGGCTTAACGGCGGCTTTGCTCGATAAGGCCGGCAACGAAAAAATCTGGGACCTCAAAGCCGACCAACTCCAAGACATCGGTGATGCCAAGGTGAATTTACCGTAACGGATTTTCATGCATCCAATCATCCCACAATAGCTGTTGGGCCGCTACAATCGTGGGCAACGCCGTCGCAATCAGCGGTAATTGCGCATCGCGACGATCAATCGCCGCAATGATGTCTGCCGGCGTGGCGGTGCCAATGTCGAGGCACCACGCACCTAACCTCATGTCCGCCATGATACCCTGCGCTTTGGGCAGATAACCGATGACGACGGCGGATTGTCCCGTGCCCAGCCGCAAAATCGCCCCATGCAAACGAGTCGTCAGCAGACAATCGAGCTGGGCATAGGCCTGTTGCAAATGTGTCGGATCTGCAATAAACGGCATGAGGTGGACGGCGGGGTGATTAATGCGTTGGGTAATCCGTTGTGCCACCTGCCCATCATCCCAGCTGGGGTTGGCTTCGTGGCACTGCACAAACAACTGTACCTGCCAGCCTTGATGGAGATAATGCGTGATGACTTGTGTCATGACGGTTTCGTAGGCTCCTTGCCCCGCAAATCCGTGCGACTGCGCCCCCCAATTAATCACCGTAATCCCGAGGATGGGTGGGGTGTGGGGTACGATTGGTACCGTTCGCATCATGCCCCAGGCACAATCTGGTGCGCTACGATGAACAATTCCGTGGCGACTAAGCCACGCACTACTCAGCGATTCGCGGGCATAGACCCGTTGGGCGTGGCGGGTCACCCAGGCCACCGCCCGGCGCAACCAGGGATTGTGGCACGGTCCAAACGATTGTGGCAATAGCACCAGCGGGCACCCGATGGCAATGGCCGTCAGCATGTCCGCCAACAAATACCAATCCCAGCTGAGCACGCGCCCTAATCCACCGCGACGATGGGTGTCGTAGAGGTAGCCGCCGCCACTGGCATAGACCACATCGGCGTCGGCAATGGCTTGGAGCGTGGCATGCTCGCCAGCACGCAGTCCCCAGCGTGGCACGACCCCCCAGCGCAATAACGGGATGGCGCACAGCCACATCACCGTACGCCTGATGCGTGTGCCTAGCGGCGCAATGCCACCGGCGTCGTCATAGACCCAATGACTCAGCCCATTGATGACCTGCTGGTGGGGGAATACCCGTTGCGCCCCCACCTGATCGTGGTAGGCGAGGGTGATGTGGGCCGCAGGGAAGCAATTAGCCAGCCGGGTGATTTGTTGCTGGTGAATCGCCAAATCGCCGACGTTGGCCACCCCATGCATGTTGCTGACATAGATGCGTTGGGGTGGCCAGGCCCGTTGCCGGGGCAATGCCATCAGCACCAGCCCACTCACGAGATAGCCAACTGCCAGCAACCCCTCACAAAACAGCTGACTCTGGATGGCACCTTGTATGCCCATTTGGGCAATCAACCACGGCGCGGTCAGCCACAAACTCACCACCACCACGGCTTGAATGCCGATGCGCACCCGTAGTCTTTTTTGATGCACCAGTAACAACACCCCCAAAAAACTGCCGGCCTTGGCGAGTGGTACCAACGCCAGTTGCCCGACCATCTGGGCACTGGCCTGATAACTCTGTCCATACAGCCACGGGAGTAATAGTGGCGCCCCCAGCCAGGCAAACAACCCCATCCCGATGGCATACAGTGCCAATAATCCAGTGGCGGTGGCGATGATTTTTTTGCGGACGGCCGGTGTATTGGCCGCATTGAGTTGCGGTAAGGTGGTGGTGAAAATAACTGCCGGCACCACAAACGAATAGCCAATCAGGCTCCATGCCCCACGAAACACCCCCACCGCACTCATACTTGCTATCCCCCCCAACAACAACGTGCTACTGTAGGTATACAGTTGTGCAAGGACATCCGAGATGACAAACGGTACGCCGTGGCGCAGTTGTAACGCCGTAGCCGTGGTTACTGCCGGCATTTGTTGCCACACCCAAATCCCTGCTCCCGCCAACATTATGAGGGCCACGGTCGCTTGGAGTGCCAACAATAGCGCCACACCCTGTGCCGCTCCTGCCACTACTCCTGTCAACAATAACCCCATCGCCACACTTTGCAGGATTGCCACCGTGCGATGCTGCCCCAGCGCCCGTAAGCCTTGCCAGAGCGTGGCACTGAGCGAATCGGCACAGACGGCCACAAAGCCAATGCTGAGTAACCATGGATTCGGGATGACGCCCCAGCCACCGTACCAGATAATCCCGATACATCCCAGCCCAATACTGATTTTGATGACAATTACCCGCTGCAAACTGCTCCGCAACAACGCTGGTTGGCGACTGACACTGTCGAGCAACCACATGTCGAGCCCGGCCCCCATCACCGCCGCCACAATCGCCAGCCACGCATAGACCAGCGTATAGCGCCCATACCCATCAACCCCCAGCGTGCGCACAATCATGACCTGCGCCACCCCCGCAATCGCTTGACTGAGGGCGGTGCCACTCAAGGCGGCATATAAATTAGCGCGGACCCGTTGGATACTGTTCATGGCGTACTACTTATATGGTTTTGATGAAAAAAGTATATGGGTGGGCGGTGAATAGGGAGTAGTGTCAGAAAAATCAGGATATTTGCGGGAATCCTTTCACCCACCCCACCAGCCACAAGCTGACGCCGCCGATTATTCCTGAGGTCAGCGCCCAGCCCCGCGCCCACAAAAAAGTGCGACTGCGTTTGGTGGTTTCATCCCGGGCACCGATGGTTTTTTGGGCAGTGTGGAAGCGAAAGCGTAGGTACTCACGGGCCACCGTCATCCCGTTGAGGGCATACCAGACATGCACCGCCAGCATCCCCACACTATAGCCGTGTTCTGTCGCTGTCAAGGAATCGGTTGTTTGCCAGGCGTCATGGCTGAGCCGTATCTGCGGGTCATACATACAGCGGGCGCCGTGGTGGAGCAGGCGTAGTGTGAATTCGACATCTTCGCCGGCCTGGAGCCACGCTCCAGCCCCCAGCCACGGATGAAAGCCGCCCCACTGTTGTACCGCCGCCCGCGCCACAATCATGTTGTTGCCTTGCCCGAGGCACTCGAGTGGCGCCACGGGCGTGGTGTAGCCTGCGGCAGTCGGTGCAACCCGTAGCGCGCTACAGACGAGTCCATCAGCGCGACTGGCCCATACCGTGCTGCCGGCGTGGGTGTGATGATGGTGCAACTGATAATCAATACCACTGGGCCAGACGGCACCATACAGCAACGCCACTTCGGGGTGCTGGTGAATCACCGTCGTGATAGCGCGGAGCCAATTATGGTCGGGGCGACAATCGTCATCACAAAAGGCCACGTAGGGCGTGCTGGCGTGTGCCAGTGCCAGATTGCGGGCTTGCGCCAAACCATGGCCGGGGCGATGGATGATGGTGAGGTTGGGGGCACTGGGAAGGAGTGGTGGCTCGTCTGATTGATCAATCACTAGGATGGGTGTAGCGCCACTATCCGCAATCGTGCAGATATGCGCCCACCAGGCTTGTAATTGTTGGGGGCGGTTGCGACTACAAACCACAATGGTGAGCAGTGCCTTATTGGGCATGGTCGTGCCAGTGGGCATGGGCGACTCCGATGGTCCAGCACCATTGCAACCACCAACAGCCCAGCAAGTAGGGCAGCCGTGGGCGCAGGCGCAGGCAGGTGATGAGGGCCAATAACGGCGATGCGAGTAGGATGGCAAATGCCCAGCCACGGGCCAATTGGTGGAGTGGCGATGCCAGTTGGGGATTGCGGCGCACCACTGTCGGCCACACCACGCCATAACCAAACATCCGGCGGGTGGCACTCCACCACCCTGCAGGGGTGGGATGATGGCTAATCCCTGCTTGGGGCAAGACATACAAATGCCCGTATTGGGCCATGCGAATGCTCAAATCGGCATCTTCACCTGCCGCCCCGGCGTACGTGGTGTCGAATCCTTGGCAGGCAACGAAGTCGCGCCGCCGTACCAGTAGCGCCATACTCAGGAGCAATGCTGGCGTATGGCGTATGCGTGTGATATGTTGTCCGGCGGCCATGACGCGATGCAGGCAGCGCACCCAGTAGTCGTTATCCTTGGCATCATGGATGACGGCACCGACCGCACTAATATGTGGGCTTTGTAGGCAATCGGCTAGGCGCCGCGGCACATCCGTCAAGAAGCGCACATCATCATCCACAAAAAAAAGATATTCGCCAGTACTGGCTGCCGCACCCCGATTACGGGCTTCGGCCGCACTCACCAGCCCATCAGTGGTGATACTGTGGGCATCGTTGGGTGCGGGTGTCCCTTCAGGGTGCACCACCACGATGTCGCGATAGCCGTAGGCTCGACATTGGGCGATTAATTGCGTGCAGTGGTCTGGATTGCGGGTCGGGATGACTATCGATATGGTCATGCATCCCTCACTAAGCGGTGATGTGCCAACCAGCGTGGTGCCACTTGCGTCCATTGTAACTGGCGTACGCGTGCTTGGATTTCCGACCCAGCAAACACCTGGGTACTTATTTGCGTGAGCGCCGCCGCTAGGGCCTGACTATCCCCTGCCGGCACCAAGATTCCAGCCTCCCCGACGAGTGCCGCCCGATCGCCCACCGGGCTGGTGATGACTGGCACCCCTTGGGCGAGGCTTTCGCAGATTTTGAGGGGGTAACGGGCGGCAGCGGCAATTGTCGCGCGGACGGGGTCGATACTCGCTTGCGCCTGTGCCAATAGGGCTGGGATGTCGCTGGGGGCGATTTGTCCGAGCCACAGACAGCGCGCGGTAATGCCTAATTGCGCCGCCAGCTGTTGTAATGCGGCGCGCTCATGGCCATCACCGGCAATCACGAGTGGCAGCTGGGTCGTACTTTGTGCGAGCGCCTGGAGCAACACATCGACCCCGTGGCTGTGCGTGGCCAGATTACCAAAGTAGAGCAAGTAGCGTGGCGGTAATTGGTAGCGCTGTTGCAGGACGGTTTGGTCACTAAGACTAGTCGGTGCGAATTGGGCGGGCTCCAACCCGTTGGGCACGTGTAGCGCATTGCTGCCATAGCGCTGGCGCAACCAGGCGCTGGCCGTGGTAATCGTGCTGGCGTGGCGCGGTATGGACTGCTCGCCCCAGGCTACCAGGCGGCGTTGCCAGGCATGCGCAAACTGGTGGGAATCAGCTTCGTCATCGTCGACATCGAGGATGAGCCACGCCCCGCTCCAGCGCTGGGCAATCAGGGCGGCGAGGCTATTGATGGGCTGGGCTTTGCACAGGCAAATCACATCGGGACGATACGCGATGGCATATCGCGCCAACTGGAATGCGGCCCACAGCGCAGTGCCATACAACCGTATGCCTCGCAACGCACCGGTGCCATCGACATGCATCTGGGCCACATGCTGGATACCGACTCCCGCATCGTGGCTGATGCGTGGCTGCAACGTCTGGTAGTGGGGGTGCAAGCCCAGGAAGGTCACGGCGTTGCCGTGGGCAACTGCAGCCCGAGCCAATGGCAACCAACGCCCACGCGGGCTGGGGTGGTGACTCGCACTCGTACTCAGCATGACAACACGCATAATCTATCCTCGTGGGCACGGGCACATTATTTGTGCCAGCGCCGGTACCGCCATATCGCCACCAATGCACTGAAGGCATCGCGCGGCCTGATTTTTTTGCCTGCCCGATAGGGACGCCCCTGATAGGCTACCGGCACTTCGTGGATGGTGTAGCCGCTCCGGACCACTTTGGCCGTCAGCTCAGGGTCGATATCAAAGCGGTCATTGTCGATGTTGATGCCAGTAAGTACCGTAGTCCGCCACATTTTGTAGCAGGTCTCGAGGTCACTCAAGTGACTGCCATAGCCGAGGTTGAAACAAAATGTCAACAGCCGATTGGCTACAAAATGACTCAACAGCATCCCTTTTGGCATCCCCCGCCCAAAGCGCGTGCCATAGACCACATCTGCGCCGGCATCAATACAGGCCAGCATCGCCACAAAATCGTGCGGGTCGTATTCGAGGTCGGCGTCTTGGATGACGACCACCGGCGCCTGTACCAGCGCCAAGGCGCTCCGGATGGCCGCCCCTTTGCCACGATTGTGGGAGTGACAAATGAGCTGGATTGTGTGGTCGTCTGCGAGGCGCTGAGCCACTGCCCGCGTACCATCAGTCGACGCATCATCGACCACAATCACTTCGCTGGCAAAGGGCAGCAGGTGCAGTTTGGTGATGATGGCTTCCAACGTGTGGAGCTCGTTGTAGACCGGGATAACGATAGCGAGTTTAGGCGTTACAGTCATTCCACACCTCTTCGATTGCCTGCTGTAATTGCTGCCAGGTGGTGTCGTGCGTGGGGATGATCCGGGCTGGTTTTTCGATAAAAAACTGGGTAATAGCAGCCTGCCACGCCGCTGGCTGCACAGGTGCTACGCGGGCCACCACCCCCGCTTGATTGGCGATGGCGCCGACGGTGCTGGCGATAATCGGTAATCCCACCGTGGCTGCCAAAGTGGCCACGCCACTCACACTGCCACTGCGATATGGTAACACGAGCAGGTCAGCTGCCTGCAAATAATCGCCAATTTGTTCGTTGGCGATATAGTGGTCATGGATGATGACGCGTTGCTCCAGTTGGTGGCGCCGAATCAAGTCTTCGATGGGTTGGCGTGCTTGCCACCATTCCCCGGCTACAAGTAAGTGATAGGTGTGAACGCTTGTCGCCATGGCTGAGATGATGGTGTCGATCCCCTTGTAAGGTCGTACAAACCCCAAACACAACACAATCTGGGCATCAACTGGCACTCCAATGCGCTGGCGGGCCGTGGTTTGATCGGGGATGTCCCTCCCCACCACCGCTGCATGACTCGGGAGCGGGGTGGCCCGCCAAGGCGTATGCCAATTGGGCAGGCGGGTCGCATTATCCCCCAAAAAAATCACCCCATCGGCGCGCTGGAGCATCACCTGTGCCAACCAGCGTTGCCATGGAGCAGCATCGGGCTCCACCAATTGATGACTAATGGCGATGGTGGTGATATGGGCGCGGCGGGCATATACCCCCAACAACCACAGCAACGGGATCCAGTAGGGCGTCCACCATTGCCAAATGATGAGGTCGTATTGACCGGTCGCAATCTGTCGTAACGCTCGCCACCACGACAGTGGATTGCCGCCATCGAGCCACTTGTCGACCTGACAGGCAATCGGCTGTTGACTCGGGTCCGCAGCGCTATTGCCTGGGAAAAGCCAGGCGGGGTAGAGTGGCGCAAATCCCCACGTCGTCACCGTATGCTGTTGATGCAAAAAATTACTCAGCATGCTGGTGAAGTGGGCCACCCCACCACGGTGGGGCGTGGTAGGGCCAATCAACAAAATCCGCATCCTACATCCTCCCTTGTGGCGGCTGGCGCCAGATCCGCCAGCGCCGTACCCACAATTGGTACCACACTTGTAGCCACGCCACCTGTGGGATTTGTGTGGGGTGTTGGTTGGCATAATGCACCAGATTATAGGCGTGACAGACAGCGCCAACCATAGCTGCCATGGCAGGGAGCATGGTCGCAGTGAGTTGGGCCACATCGTTGGCCGTAGCGTTGCTAGGTAGTGGCATGTCGTGATGCCGATAAAGCCAGCAAATTAACCAATATTGCATCGTGATTTGCTGGGTGATGGGGCGCCGCCGCCACCACCACCACAAGAGCCCACTGCCGGTGACCATGAGAAATCCAATCAGCACCCAGCTCCACTCTATGGCCGCGAAAATCGTCTGTAGTTGTTCCGCAGGCGTAGGTATGCGTGCAGGTGTGGGAATACGTGCAGGTGTGGGTATGCGTGCAGGTGTGGTATTGGGGAAAAGTGTTGGTGTGACAGTGGGGATTTGCGGCGTCTCAATTAGTGGCGTCTCAATTGGTGGCGTCGCATCGACTTCTGCGGGCGCGTCATGACGCGGTGTCGACGTATAGCTCGCCGGCGTTGGTTCAAATCGTTGCCAGCCGTAGCCTTGGAAGTAGACTTCGACCCAACTATGCGCTTGCGCCTCACGCACAATAAACGCCCCTGTGTCATCAGGCGTGCCCATGGCGTATCCTTGGGCGAGCCGAGCCGGGATGCCTTGGGTGCGTAATAACACCACCATGGCCGTGGCAAAATCGTCACAATAGCCCCGCTGACTGGTAAACAAAAAATATTCGACCCAGTCACTCGTTTCAGGGGGCGCAGGGCGTTGTTCGTCATACTGTAGGGTACGGAGAGTGGTTTGGATGGCCATGGCTTGATCATACGCCGTCGTCGCTTGGGCTGTGGCCACGATGGCGTTGGCATAGTCGCGTATTTGTGGCGGCAGTGTGCTCGGTAGGGCCGTATAGACGGCACCGATGGTCTCGTACGGCGCAGTGGCATTGCGTAATTCATCCGCCGATGCCGTGTGCGTGCTACTCATCAGCTGATATTGTTGGACGGCACCACCACGAATCGCCACGATCCCATCTTCGCTACCGGCCATATCGGCGAGATGAGTAACGGTGACGGCAATGCTGTACTGTACCGGCTGACCGATGCTCATGAGCATGCCTGTGGTTTGGGGCATCGCCAAGATAATCTCGCTTTGGGTGAGTGGTTCTGTGGGTGTATTACTTGTGAGTGCGTTGTCACTTGCCACCGGCGTATCACGCGTGTCAGCCTGTTGAATCCAACCTTGACCTGTATACCCATCAAATGTGGTTGCTCGTAGATAGTCAGCCGCATCCGTACGTACCCGCAACACTTCAGTTTGGCTGAGGTTACGCGCCCCTCCGACGGTCATACTCGTATTCGCAAATCCCCCGTTTGACCCCGTGGTTGGAGGGGGATTCTGCCCGCTCCCCAACACCCATCCCCAGGCTTGTTGCAGGCTCTTGAGTGGCGTACGGACTGCATCCCAGCCTGCCACGACCCGCGTATCGCGTGCCGGGATTGGCAGTAGGGCTGCCAGCGCTACTGCCACAGAGATAATCCCGATGGCTTGTCCAAGCAATTGGATGGAGATTTGGCGTGGATGGGCGACACGGTTATCTCGCCACGTTACTTCGTGCCAATGAATCTGATTGAGCGCCACCAACGCTAATGCGCCACCCACAAATATCCCAATGCTCGTGGCGTTGCTCTGTGGGGCAAACGTGTAATTCAATAATAGCGGTATCGTCGATATCCCAAGGCTGAGCCATACGGCATGGGTTCGGAGCAATACCCAGGTACTAATCACCGCCAGCAGGTAGATGAGCAGTGCCAGCGCCACCACAAACAGCAATGCATCATTACTCGCTTGTCCGGCGACCACACGGTGCCACCAGGCAATCCCATGCAAGATGATTTCGTAGCAGATATCGCGCCAGCCATTGATGCGTGCCGCATAGGCATCGCCAAGGGTCTGCGCAATCTCGGCTTGGACAATCGGGGTCATCCAGTGGAGCAATGCCACCGTGCCGATGCCTCCCACGCCAAAGTAGACGGCGAAATGGTCATTCCGCCACACCCAGACGGCGATGGCTGTCGTGACCACGGCGATAGCGGCCAGCGGCGACAAAAAATCACTGCCATCCACCCACCCCGCCACCACAAATTGCTGGGCGAGGATCCATTGCATGCCGAGCTGCACGATGAACACCGTGATTGCTGGCCAGCGCATCACACGCGGGGGAGTCGGCGTCGTATCGGCATTAGTGTCCATGATTATTCGCCGGGCAACCCAAAAACCCGACAGGCGTTGTGCCAGGTTTGTTGGGCGACATGGTCGAGGCTACATTCGTGCAGGAGCGCAATCTGTTGCGCCACCTGCACCACATACGTCGGTTCGTTGCGTTTGCCCCGGTAGGGGTGCGGTGCGAGGTACGGGCTATCTGTTTCAATCATCAGATGTGCCAAATCGAGTTGCTGTACCACCAGTTGCATGGCCTGATTATTGCGGAAGGTAATCGGTCCACTCAGTGACAACGTACAACCGACTGCGATACACTCACGCGCATACGCCAAATCCCCCGCAAACGAATGCATCACCACGCCGTAGGGATGTTGTACCTCACGGAGCACTCGTAGCGTGTCAGCGTGGGCGTCGCGACTATGGATGACGATGGGGAGTTTGAGCTCGGCTGCCAGCGCGATTTGCTGGCGAAAAATCTGCTCTTGCACCGCTACTGGCGCTTTGTTGTGGAAGTGGTCAAAGCCGATTTCGCCAATCGCCACCACCTTGGGGTGCTGGGCAATCTGGCGCAGTTGGGCAATCCAATCAGGCTGCAACGCATCCTCGGGGTGATTGGGTTGCACTCCCACCACCGCCCAGCACTGGTCGGTAGCGGCGGCAAAGTCGACCACCCGTCGTGCTGATGCGAGGCTGTAGGCGATTTCGAGGTGGCGCGTGACTCCTGCCGTCTGCATACGCTGCAATACCTGTGGCCGGTCGTCATCAAATTGGCTACTACACAGGTGGGCATGGGTATCAAAAAATTGCAGTTTGTTCATTGGGTGAAAGATTCTTTGTGGTAATGGCTCATGGTATGATGCCCATGGAATGTAATGTTATTGTATATCAGGGAAGACGTTGATGACCACCCACTTGTTCAGTCCGCTCCAACTCGGTCCCTTGACCGTCGCCAATCGCATTGCGGTGGCGCCGATGTGCCAATATTCAGCTAACGATGGCGTCATGTCTGACTGGCATCTCGCCCATTTAACCGCCATGGCCAGTGCCAACCCGGGGTTGGTGGTGATTGAAGCGACCGGCGTCGAACGTATCGGGCGGATTTCGCACGGGTGCCTGGGGTTGTATTCCGATGCCTCGATGCGCGCTATGGCACACATCATTAGCTTTGCCAAATCAGTGGCACCCCACGTCAAATTTGGTGTCCAAATCGGACATGCCGGCCGCAAAGCCTCGTCACCCACCCCCGGTCAAGGCCACGGCCAAATCATGCCCGAGGCGGGTGGTTGGCATGTGGTCGCCCCTAGTCCAATCCCCTACGACAAGAACTGGCAAGTACCCATCGAGCTCGACGACGCCGGCATCCAACGCATTATCATTGCCTTCCGTGATGCCGCCGTGCGGGCTGTAGCTGCCGGTGTGGATAGTATCGAGCTCCATTTGGCACACGGCTATCTGCTCCAATCCTTTGTCTCACCCTTGTCCAACAAACGCAGCGATCAATGGGGCGGTGACTTGGCTGGGCGGATGGCGATGCCACTCGCCGTAGTCAAGGCCGTCCAATCGGCCATTCCCGCCCATATTGCCTTTGGGGCCCGTATCAACGGTACCGATTGGCATGCCGATGGCTTGACCCCCGATGATGCCGTCGCCCAAGCTGCCCTGCTCAAATCTGCCGGGTTGCACTTCATTTGTGTGTCGAGTGGTGGTGCCTCGCCCGATGCCAAAGTGGCCGTCGCCCCCAGTTACCAAGTGCCGATTGCTGCCCGCGTCAAACGCGAGGTGGGGATTACCACTCGCACCGTCGGCATGATTAGCGACCCACTGGTGGCCGAACAAATTTTGGCTAGTGGTGAAGCCGACCAAATCGCCCTCGGGCGGGCCTTCCTCGATGACCCCCACTGGCCATGGCGAGCTGCGGTGGCCCTCGGTGAAACGGCTCATTACCCCATGCAGTACGAGCGGGCCAGCGCCAAATTTTGGCCAATGTACAATAAGTAGGATTATTCGCAATAATCGCAACAACGTATGCGATCGAAAGGAGCTTTTTCCATGATTGATTCCATCAAACGGAACCACGCCCACCTCCACAGCAACACCATTCCGCGCTTTTTTGAAAAACTAAGCGAAGCCCAGTTGCGCACCCGCCCTACCGCCACCTGCAATTCGATTGTCTGGAATATTTGGCATTTATTGCGCATCGAAGACATCACTTTGAGCCGCTTCGTAGCCAATGTGCCCCAAGTCCATTCGCAATCCAATTGGACGCAACGCCTCGCCATTCCCTACGGCGACATGGGTTCCGCCATGGTGCTTGCCGATGTTGAAGTGTTGTCACAACACATCAACCTGGCCGAACTCCAACACTACGCCGCTGCTGTCGCCGCTCAAGGCACCAGCTCACTCAATGCCTTTGATGCGTCACGTACCGGCCAACGCTGGGACGAAGCCCACATGCGCGCCGTGATCATCGGCGAATCCGTCTGTATCCCCGCCATTGCCGAAGGGGTGGTTGGTTATTGGGGCAACCTTACTGTCGATCAATTTGTGGTGAACTACACGACGCTCCACCCCTCGTTGCATGTCGGTGAAATCGGCGTGTTGGCTGGTTTACAAGGGGTGAGTTTGTAGTTTGTTGGAGTAGGCTATTTTTTGTCACGCACACGGTGTTGATATAACAGTATCAACACCGTGTAGTATTTGTGTGTTATTACCCCACAACTGTATTATTTTTCATAAAAAACAACAGGGCCATAGCGGTGAATAAGAGTACCACGCTCATTGCGATGGCCGCTGCCGGGTCTGTTTCGGCGGCCACATAGATCGCCAGCGCTAGGGTGCGGGTACGGCCGGGCAGACTGCCGGCAAACAATGCCGTGGCGCCGAATTCCCCCAGCGCCCGCGCCAACGCCAGTGCGATGCCCGCTTGGATGCCGGGCCACGCCAACGGAATCGTGATAAAGCGCCATACTTGCCACACGTCCGCCCCGTCGATGCTGGCGGCGTGGCCGATGTCGTCGTCGATGGCGTTGAGTGCCACCACCGTCGCCCGTACATACAACGGTGCCGCCACAAACAATTGGGCGATGACTACTGCGGTGGTGGTAAACGCGAGCAGTAATCCTTGACTGCCAAACCACCCCGTCCGCCCAAACAAACTCAGCAACGCTAGTCCTGCCACTGCGGGTGGCAGCACCGTGGGCAAGTCAACAATCATGGTGGCCCACGGGTGCTGACCTTGACTCAACCAAATCGCCAGTGGTGTGCCCAATACGATGCACAGCGCAACGGTAATAGCACTGGTGATGATGCTCAACCTCAAGGCATCATGCACCGCCGGGCTCGCCAGTGCCAGCCAGACCTCGCTGGCACTGCTCCGTCCCAACAACCCTACCAACGGCAGGCTGAGGAGTGCAAGGAGTGGCAGTGCCAGTAGCAAGAGCATCCGGTTTTTTATGGGCATGTGTGCATCCAAATAATGTTGTTATGCCGTAAATCCATATTGTTGCCAAATCGGCTTGGCACTGTCGCTGGTAATGAAATCAACGAAATCCGGCGCATTGGCGGCGGCGTTGCGCAAAGGAGCTGCCACGTATTCGGCAATCACCGCTAATTCAGCGGGAATCGTCAATACCTGTATTTTATCACCCAGTGACACTACATCGCTGGCATAGACAATCCCCGCATCGGCATCGCCGTTGGTAACTTTTTGCAATACCGCCGTGACGTTGGCTTCGTATGACACCACATTGGCGCTGACGTTGGCTTCATAGTCGGCACCATAGCTTTTAGCGAGGTTTTTCAGTAATTTAAGTGCATATTTGCCGGCAGGGACGGTTTTGTCGGCCATTACGACACTGACCCCAGCCGTGGCCAACGCCGCCAAATCAGGTACGTTGGCACCCGGGCGCACCGCCACCACGAGTGCGGTATGTGCGATGACCTTGACGGCGCTGGCATCAATCAACGTGGCAGCAACCACTTTGTCCATCGCAGCACGATCTGCCGCCGCAAACACATCTGTGGCTGCCCCGTCAATGATTTGTTGTGCTAGCGCCCCCGATCCCCCCGCGTGGATGCTGGCAGCTGGGGTGTTTTTGGTTGATTGATACGCCTTGTCAAGCGCCTGCATGACGCTGTTCAGCGAAGAAGCCACCGTCAGATTTAGACCACTGGTCGCCTGACTACTACAGGCGACGACCGCTGGCCAGACTGCCATATTCGCCACTATTGCCAAAAATCGTCGTCGTTGCATGTCATTCCTTTTTTGTGGTTTGGTGTGATATGTTGATAGTATATTTATTTAATAAGTATTTGGCAATGGTGAGTTGGTGGTGGTGGAATATTGTATGATGAGCAGAGTATTTTTTTGACAGAGGATTGTTATGAGCAATAGTAGTTTTCTCGCAATTTTGACCGAATTACATGCCCAGACCCATGCCGAACTGCAAAACGTGTTGACACACAATGCGGTTGAGCGCTTGCGGGCCCGGCCACACCACGACATGAATTCGATGGTGTGGAGCGTCTGGCATTCAATCCGAACCGAAGACGCCTGTATTTCGCGGTTTGTGGCACCCCTCGAGCAAGTATTTACCACCCAACACTTTTTGACCCGCATGGGCGTACCATTTAGCGGCGATGGCTATGGCATGACGAGTGACGATGTGACGGTGCTGAGCAACGAGATTGTGGTGGCAGAATTGATTGCCTATGGTCACGCAGTGCAGGCTCAAAGTGCGGCAGCGATTGCCCAGATGAGTGACTGGGACTTCGCCACCCCCTTTACCGAATCAGCGATTCGCCAAGCCTGTGCCACTTACGCCGATTTGGCCAATGACGATGTGCAATCAACGGTCAATTATGCCGTATCGATGAGCAAAGCGACCTATGCGATGAAGTTTTATTATGGGCATGCGCAATATCATTTGGGCGAGATTTCGGCCATCGATGGCCAAATCGCCGGTACGCGCTATTTTACGTGGTAAAAGATGAAGTTGGGATTGGTGTTGAAGTTGACATTTGCATCATTTACCCATACTATAGTGATTATGAAATTTGCATTGCCAACAACCTCTACATTGCGACGAGCTGACCTCCGACGAGTCCGTATGGGACCCGGGGCGATGTCGTGTGTTGAGGGGTAGCAAATACCCTCCGAGATTACGCCACACCACCCCGGGGAGCGCATTAGCGCCCCTGGGGTTTTTTGTATGAAGAAAAGGACGGAGCCATGGTACGTGTGGGCATTTGTGGGGTGACAGGGTACGCCGGCTACGAAGCGTTGCGTTGGCTGCGCCGTCACCGCGGCGTGCAAGTGGTGTTTGCCACATCCGAAGCCCAAGCGGGCAAATCATTGGCTGATTCATTCCCCGGGCCACTCGACATCGCCTTGACGTCTGTCGATGATGCCCCGTTTGATCAGGTCGACGTGGTGTTGTTGGCGTTGCCCCACGGGGCCGCCGCTCGCACCGCCGTGCGAGCCCTCGAGGCCGGCGCCAAAGTGGTCGATTTTTCGGCAGACTTCCGCCTCGATACCGCCGAGCGCTACGCCAAATGGTACGGTCACCCCCACGAATTCCCCGCCATGCTGCCCATCCCCTATGGCATCCCCGAACTCAACCGGGCGGCGATTGCCCAGGCTCGCCTCGTGGCCAACCCGGGCTGCTACCCCACCTCGGTGATTTTGGGCACCATGCCCTTGCTCCGCGCTGGGGTGGTTACTGACGCCACGATTATTGTCGATGCCAAGTCGGGCATCTCAGGGGCCGGCCGGGCCGCCAAAATCAACACCTTGTTTGCCGAGACCCACGACACCGTCACTCCCTACAACATCGGTCACGTCCACCGCCATGTGGGCGAAATCGAGCAAGAATTGGCCAAATTGAGCACCGGCATTACCCCCACGGTGATTTTCAACCCGCATCTGGTGCCGGTAGTGCGGGGCATGTTGAGTGGCATCTATGTGCGGGTCGATGCCAGCCTCGACGAGACCAGCCTCCGTGCCCTCTACACCGCCGCCTATGCCGACGAGCCGTTTGTACGGGTGTTGCCGGCCGGGCAATTGGCGGCCATGGCGCATACCACCAACACCAACATGTGTGCCATGTCGGTGACCTTGGCGCAACCTGGGCTGGCCATCATCATGTCGAGTCTCGATAATCTGGCCAAAGGCGCCTCCACCCAAGCCATCCAGTGCATGAACATCATGTGTGGTTTGAATGAAACAGAAGGACTGCAATGAGCATCGCTATCGTTCCCGTTACCCTCGATAATCTCGAGTTGGTATTGCCACTTATTGCCGATTATCAGCGTTTTTATCAAGCCACGCCCGACACCGAGCGCAATCGTAATCACTTTGGGCGCTTGGTGACGACTCCGGCTTTGGGGGCGCAGTGGGTCGCAATGTCGAATGCCGGTCACGCCATGGGCTTTGTGACGGCCTACCGCGTGCTGTCGTCGGTGTCGGCCGTCGAAAAATGCCTGCTCAATGATTTGTATGTGAATCCCGATATGCGTGGTCAAGGCTTGGGGCGCAAGTTGATTGTGCATTGCACGGCCTGGGCTGTCAGTCAAGGCTATGCCGGCGTCCATTGGCAAACGGCACTCGACAATCATACCGCCCAAAAACTGTATGATTCACTGCCCACCAGCCGTGATAGTTGGCATACCTATACGTTGCGTGGAGCAGATATAAAATAAGTGTTTTGGGGCGTTATCGCTGATAAATATGCGTTGCCCGCATAGGAAGGAACCTGGTTGAACATACTGCGTGTCATAAAAATTGGTGGCAATGAAATCGACGATCCCGCCTTTGTCGCGCGGCTCACGGCAGCTGTGGCTGCCATGCCGACGGTGCCCGTATTGGTGCACGGCGGCGGCAAAGAAATCGGCCAGATTCAGACGGCTTTGGGTGGTGAACCCCGTTTTGTGGCGGGGTTGCGCGTCAGCGACGATACCGCCATGGCCGCCGCCGAAATGGTGCTGGCCGGTGCCGTCAACACCCGTCTGACCGTGGCATTTGGCCTCGCTGGGGTCGATGCCTGGGGCATGTCGGGGGTCGATCGCGGCTTGATTCGCGTCCAAAAACTCCACCACCCCGATGGCGACATCGGCCGGGTGGGGCAACCCGTGACGGTGCGGACGAGTGTGTTGTGGCCATTGATTGATGCGCAGGTGGTGCCAGTGATTGCTCCCATCTCACTGGGGGCTGATGGCAGTTATAATGTAAACGCAGATGATGCGGCTGGAGCGATTGCGGCTGCGCTGGCACGTGATAATCGTGACCGCGCCGTCGAAGTTACCTTTGTGACCAATGTGCCTGGCGTCAAGTTGGCCGACCAAGTGGTCCCGCAATTGACGGCTCCGGCCATCGATGCGGCCATTGCCAGCGGCGAGATTTATGGCGGTATGATCCCCAAAGTGCGCGCCGCCTTAGCGGTACTGGCCACCGGGGTCATGCAAGCACGGATTGTCGATATGGCAGGGCTTGAGCGCCTTGCCCGTGGTGAAGATGCCGGAACCTGCATCGTCACTGGTGGAGGTGCCGCATGACGATGATTCATGATGTACAGGCGACGCCGAGTCAGCCGCCGTTGGTGAGTATGCGTTTGGCGCATGCGGCAGATGTCGATGCCATCAAGGCTGTGGTCGACGAAAACGTCGCGCTGGGGCATTTGTTGCCCCGTAGCCGCGAACACATCGTGGCGGCCTTGGGCAATTGGATGGTGGCTGAGGTTGCCGGCCAAGTAGTGGGGATTGGTTCCCTGCTCGAAATGGGTCCCGCTTTGGTCGAAGTGCGTTCGTTGGCAGTATTGCCGGCTTACCGGCGCTATGGCGTCGGCGGCGAAATCGTCAAGGCCTTGGTTGCAGAAGCACAACAACGTGGTTATCCAACGGTGTTTGCATTGACGCGGGCCGTTGGTTTTTTTGAGCGGATGGGATTTGTGGTCACCGAGCATGAACGCTTCCCCGAAAAGGTCTGGCGTGATTGTGTGCTCTGTCCGCTCAATGATCGGTGTGACGAAACCGCAGTGGTAATCGAGTTTGCCACCTGGCGCAATGGCGCAGGTGAGAGGGGGCAGTAAGGCATGCAGGCAGGGTTTGAACGTACACCGGCGATACTCGCACTCGAAGACGGCACCATCTGGGCTGGCAGTGCGTTTGGCGCTATCGGTCAGCGCACCGGCGAAGTGGTGTTTAACACCGCCATGACCGGTTACCAAGAAGTATTGTCCGATCCATCGTACTTTGGGCAAATAGTCGTGATGACGGCGCCCCATATCGGCAATACCGGCGTCAATGATGCCGATGGCGAAAGCCGCAAGTGGTGGTTGTCGGGGTTTGTGGTGCGCGCCGCTAGCCCACGCGTCAGCAATTACCGTGCCGATAATTCACTCGACGCCGAGATGCGGGCCCAAGGCATTGTGGGCATTACCGGCATCGATACCCGCACCTTGGTGCGGCATATCCGCTCTGCAGGCGCGTTGCGCGGCGTGATTTCGTCGAGTGAGCTCGACCACGCCAAACTGGTCGCCATCGCTCAAGCTGTCCCCACCATGGAAGGCCTCGACCTCGTCCCCAATGTCACCTGCACCGAAGCCTATACTTGGGCGGGTGGCGTCGGCGAATGGGGCCTCGGCTCACGGGGCACCAAAGCGGGGCGCCCACTGCACGTGGTAGCCTACGATTTTGGCATCAAACATCATATTTTGCGCCTAATGGCCGAGCGTGGTATCAAAATTACCGTCGTGCCGGCCACCACCCCTGCCAGTGACGTATTGGCGATGAATCCCGACGGGGTCTTTTTGTCAAACGGCCCTGGTGACCCCGCAATGGTGACCTATGGCATCGAATCAACCAAGCAATTGCTTGGCAAAGTGCCGTTGTTTGGCATCTGTTTGGGGCATCAAATCCTCGGCTTGGCATTGGGTGGCACCACCTATAAATTGCGCTTTGGGCATCACGGCGCCAATCAGCCCGTCAAGGCCTTTGGCAAGGTCGAAATCTCGAGCCACAACCATGGTTTTGCCGTGGCCGCTGACTCGTTGCCGGCTGGCTCGGGTGTGACCCACGTCAACCTCAACGATCAATGTGTGGAAGGGCTCGAAGCCCCCGCCCTCAAAGCTTTTAGTGTGCAATATCACCCCGAAGCCGCTCCTGGCCCGCACGACGCCGCCTATTTGTTCGACCGCTTTGTGCAATTGATGGAAGGGTAAACAAATGCCGAAGCGCACAGACATCAAAAGTATTTTGATTATTGGCTCGGGTCCGATTGTCATCGGCCAAGCCTGTGAATTTGACTATTCGGGTGTACAAGCCTGTAAAGCCCTGCGCAGTGAAGGCTACCGCGTTATTTTGGTGAATTCAAACCCGGCCACCATCATGACCGACCCGCAGTTTGCCGATGCCACCTACATCGAGCCACTCACCCCCGAGTCGATTGAACAAATCATCATCAAAGAGCGCCCCGATGCGATTTTGCCGACGGTGGGTGGCCAAACAGCCCTCAACTTGACCATGAAATTGCACGAATTGGGCATGCTTGCCAAGCACAACGTGCAATTGTTGGGCGCCCAACCCAAAGCCATCGCCCTCGCCGAAGATCGTGAGCTGTTCAAACAGGCCATGCTCGAAATCGGGTTGGGTGTGCCGTTGGGCGAAACCGTCACCACCGTCGAACAAGCTGTGGCCGTCGCCACCAAAATCGGCTACCCCATCTTGATCCGGCCATCGTTTACCCTTGGTGGTAGCGGTGGTGGTATCGGTTACGACGAAGCCCAGCTCCGCGAGATCGCCGAGCGTGGCTTGCGGGCCTCACCCGTCACCCAAGTGCTCATCGAGCAATCGGTGATTGGCTGGAAGGAATACGAGCTCGAAGTGATGCGCGACTGCGTCGACAACTTTGTGGTGGTTTGTACCATCGAAAACATCGATGCCATGGGCGTGCATACCGGCGACTCGATGACCGTAGCACCGGCGATGACGTTGACCGACCGTGAATTACAACGCTTGCGCGAAATGGCCAAAATGGTGATTCGCACCGTGGGCGTCGAAACCGGCGGCTCAAATATTCAATTCTCGGTCGACCCCAAAACCGGCACGCCGTTCGTCATCGAAATGAATCCCCGCGTCAGCCGGTCGTCGGCGTTGGCCTCCAAGGCCACCGGCTTCCCCATCGCCAAAATCGCCGCCTTGTTGGCGGTAGGCTATACCCTCGACGAAATCCCCAACGACATCACCAAGCTGACACCGGCCTCGTTTGAGCCCAGTCTCGACTATGTGGTGGTCAAAATCCCACGCTGGGCCTTTGAAAAATTCCCTGGCGTCGATCCCATCCTCGGCCCACAAATGAAAAGCGTGGGCGAAGTCATGGCCATCGGGGCTACCTTTGCCGAAGCCTTCCAAAAAGCGATGCGTGGCCTCGAAATCGGCGCCACCGGCTTTGTGGGCAGCGACCAAGTCAA
>CAISXI010000278.1 GCA_903889425.1 uncultured Roseiflexaceae bacterium
CGCACCAAAATCAACACACCCACCTACCAGGCAACCATCACCAAAAGCCCGACAACGACCAATACCGCCAGTGCCACCAAGGCAGCAAACATCACCTACACCGCTACCCGCACTGCCACCCGTACCCAAACCGCCACAGCAACAGCCACCCCTGGGGTATTTGGGCGTGGGATGGTTCCGGTGAGTCAACTCCCCCGGGGCATGCTCTACCGCGCGCTCCAACATATCGCCGATGCCCAGCTAAACGTGGCACCTGACTGGAACACCCCATTCATTGGCGATGTTGCGATCCCCATGTACCGCCCAGACGTCGACAGCGGCAACACGCCGGCGTACTATGAGCTCGCGGTGTTTGCGGACGCCGGCAAAAGCAAAGCGGCTGGATTCATCATTATGTCTAATCCTGCGAATTCCAGCACGCCGCACGATTTCCCCATTGCCCACTGGAATAGCACAGGGAGTACGATTAGTAGTCAAGCCCTTGCCAAAATCACGAAACGCATTTCGACGGACGGCTTGAGCGAATACAAACTCTATAAACTCGATACATTGAGTTATGTCATCGTGCAAAACGACATGGTGATTAGTTCACTTGGCGCAATCCCTGCACTCATCGATGGGCTCACCAAGAGTGACTTCGACTACTACAGCGATCCAGCACGATCGGTGAGTGGGAGTACCTGGTCTCCCAATACCACCAGTCAAAGCGATGACAACTTCAAACCCAATTCCATCCCCACGCCCGTTTACACTGGGCCAAGCAAATCCGAAGCGAGTGGGGTGTGGAAGTATGCGGAATTCGACATGAATAGTGGTTTTTCGGCCTATGCCAGTCGCTACACGACGTCGTTTGGCCAGCTCATTGACCAACAATCCAAAGAAGCGACGCCACTCTGGAGCTACGAGGCTAAGATTTTCAATGCAGCCGAAAAGAGCTTCAACGACTTCCACATCCCCGTACCAGCCAACACCACCACACAGATTGTATTGCCCGTCCAAGGGATTACCAGCAAAAACATCGCCAGTGAAACCGGGAGCAACAATTTAATGACCTACACCCTCACCGGTCAAACGGTTGCTGGGTACCCGGTGCTGGCGGTTACGACATTCGGGATGCCCACAGACAGCCTGCCCCGACTGCGCCTCTCTATCACGCCGCCCACCAGTAGTGCACTACCGACTAAATTCACGCTCTACTTGACGGGCAAGTCGACCATCGCCACCCGGGCAAGTCGGGGCTGGAGCTCGTGGACGCAATACAACGCCGGCACCCAAAGCGATCAACGTGACTACGACCAGTACACAGTACCAGGCAGCTGTGCGTCAGGGTGTGGTCCCACTGCCTGGATGATGCTGTTTGGCTGGGCCGACTACCGGAGCTCGGTTGCCGGTAGTGGCTGGGCCCGCTATAACACATATCGCCATACCGGTGGCGTGTATGGGGTACACACGCTGGGAAGTGGCAGTACGATTGTGGCCCCCAAGACGATGGATACCAACGTCAAGAATTCCATCTTGTATATCCGCAATCAAGTCGGCACGTTTTGTGCGGGCAGTAGTGGCGCAACGACTCCTTGGGATATGGATGATGCGCGCTATTACCTCAATTACGTGGGCACCGGCATGGGATTTGACACGCACTACAACGTCGCTGGGATCCATGAAGACCGCCTCGCCCGCTATGCCATGAGTCATTTGACGCATTCCACCGATCGCCGTCCGGTGGTGATTGGCGTCGGCTGGTTGACCCATTACCCACTGGCGTGGAAAGTCAACTATCGCTCGCGCCCCGAAGACTGGTACGAAGGCTGGGGCGATGGAGACGATGTCGTGTGGGACACCCAATGGTATGTCAACCAAGGCTGGGGCGGCAGTGGCAACGGCTGGATTAGTGGCGGCATCTGGTTTGCTGGTCGGATTAGCCGCTAACTTTGCATCACTCCCCGCGCCTGCATGAATCGCTATTGATACGTGCAGGCGCGGGGGAAATCTTTTTCACACACCCACCACCAACGCACCGCCAGTCCGTCATTACTGCAGTAAAAAATAAAGGAAGCA
>CAISXI010000279.1 GCA_903889425.1 uncultured Roseiflexaceae bacterium
TCGTCCCATCGAAATCGTGCCGTCACGGTGGCGGAGTCCGGTGGTGCTGGTGCGTTCGATAGGGATGGCGGGTAATTTGGTGTAGCCGTCGGCGCTGGTCGCCTGAATCACATCGATTTTGACGCTACTGTTGGGTTGGTTATCGGGATTGGTCACCACCGTGCGCCACACCCGCCCATTGTGGTAGGCGTGGTTTTGTACATAGGCCAAAAAATTGGCCACGGTGAGCGGCGCTTCGTGCACGGCCAGCTGGACGTAGATTTCGCCAAACGGAGTGGTCATACAAATAGTAGTCATACTGCCTCCTCGAGGGTGATGTGATGGCTAATCGGGCAACTCATAGCAATGGTGGCATGCACCGGACAATAGTTGGGGACGAGGTGCCACGCTTGTGCCATGCGTTTGGGGTCAAGTGTATACCCAATTACCTGCATCTGCATAGTGATGGTTTCAAAAATCTGCGGATGGGCGTCGCGTTGCTGGGCGGTAATTGTACAGTGGTACTGCTGGACGGACTGGCGTTGGCGTTGGCAGATACTGTGGAGGGTGAGGATGGTACATTGCCCGAGCGCTACCAACAGCCCTTGCATCGGAGCTGATTGGGTATCGGGGAGGTCGGTAAACACCACGGAATCTGCGTGTGGGGTGGCACTAAAGGTCATCGAAAAATGATGTGGTGGCATGTTGTTCTGTGCACTTTCTCTGCTATTGGAATCTTGACAAAACGCTATTGGAATGTTGACAAAAGAAGCGTATAATCGTAGCATACTAAAGTATAAAATACATTTGTCTATACGCATTGTATTGTGTCAAACACCTATTGCACACTTCCATTTCTTATGGCATCGATGGTCGTCGTGTGAGCATGTTTTGGTTTGTACGTATTTCTTGTAAAACATCATACGTGAGATGGTCTTTGGGTTTGTTTATTGCGTAATTGCTATAAGGAAGGAGTTCCTCGTGAAAATCTCAGGTACTGCGACTATTAATGCCACCCAAGCCCAAGTGTGGGCTGCCTTGAACGACATTGACGTGTTGGCCCGGGTTGTGCCTGGCTGTGAAAAACTCGAACAAATTGCTGAAAATCAATTTGAAGGAGTGGTCAAACTAGGTATGGCCGGTATCAAAGGGGTCTATAGCGGCAAAATCCGCCTCGAAGATGTCGATGCCCCACGCTACTACAAATTGGTAGCCGCCGGTAAAGGCTCGAACGGCGTGGTCGATGCCGTTGGCACCGTCGAGCTCGAGACGTTGCCCGATGGTAAAACCCTACTGAAATACGGTGGTGACGCCCAAATCGGTGGTATGTTGGCGAGTATCGGTCAACGCCTCATCGAAGGTGCGGCGAAACAATTGATTGGTCAAGCCATCAAGGCCCTCGAAGCCCAAATCGCCCAGCGTATTGCTGTGGCACCCGAAGCCCCCGTGGCAGCGGAAGCTGCTACGGCTGCCGATGCTCCGGCCATTGCCGATGCCCCAGCGGCACCGGATGCGCCTGCAGCACCAGCCAGTGAGCCCGTCCGGCGCAGTGTGGTGCTCAGTGAATCTGAGCAACTCAAGCCCGAGACATTGGTTGCGGGCATGGTAGGCGAGTGGCTGAATTCCACCACCGGCAAAGTCGTATTGGTGGTCATCGGTGCGGTGATTGGGTATTTGCTCGGGCGTGGGCGGTAGTTTTTTTACTGTTTCGCTAGACGTAGTTGTCTAGGTACAGATATCGGCGCTGTCGATGTGATTAAAAGGAGGCTATGCGTGGCTAGGATTACGGTAACAGTGAACGGCAAGTCCCATACCAGCGATGTCGAAGATCGCACGTTGTTGGTGCACTACCTGCGCGAACAACTCAATCTGACCGGTACACACATCGGGTGCGATACCAGCCAGTGTGGCGCATGTGTGGTATTGGTCGATGGCAACAGTGTCAAGTCATGTACGACGTTGGCTGCCCGATGTGACCATGCCAGTGTCACCACCATCGAAGGGCTCGCCCAAGACGGCAATCTCCACCCCTTGCAAGAAGGATTCTGGGAATGCCACGGGTTGCAGTGTGGCTTTTGTACGCCAGGCATGATTATGTCGGCATACGATATGCTCCAACAAAA
>CAISXI010000280.1 GCA_903889425.1 uncultured Roseiflexaceae bacterium
ACTGGCTCCAACTCGATCTCGGTTATACCCGCGATATTACCAAAGTGATGGTCTATAACCGGACGGGATGTTGTCCTACACGACTCAATGGTGCAGTGGTATTTTTGAGTAATGTTGATCTCGCTACTTCAACTGATATCAACTTCAACAAAACCCAAGCGCTTGCATGGCGCAATGTCTTGTGTAACAACCAAACCAGCTGTACCACATCGGCATTGGGGATTGGCTATCCAGTGACATTGCCCATGGGCACCCGTGCCCGCTATCTCCGCATCCAACTCGAAAACTCGACACAACCGCTGTCTATTGCCGAAATCGTGGTGTCGGGGCTTTATCAAACCAATACCATCACGCCAACACCTTCAAATACGCCTACTTCAACGAAAACCGCAACTGCCACCAATACCCCAACCGCCACCAATACCCCAACCGCCACCAATACCCCAACCGCCACCAATACCCCAACCGCCACCAATACCCCAACCGTCACCAATAATGCCACAATGACCAAAACAGCGACGGCAACAGTGACGAATACGGCGACGATGACCCCCACCAATACTCGTACCCAAACGCCAACGCAAACTGCGAGTGCAACCCGTACCAACACCCGTACAACCACCAACACCCGTACAACCACCAACACTCGTACAACCACCAACACCCGTACAACCACCAACACCCGCACCCAGACGCTAACGCAAACTGCGAGTGCTACTCGTTCGCATACTCCAACACGTACCAATACGCGCACTACTACGAATACAGCAACGCGTACGAACACCCGTACCCCCACCAATACGCGCACGCCAACCAACACATCAACGCGTACGAATACGCGCACCAACACTCCAACGCGCACCAACACTAGAACGATTACCCCGACAAAAACGATGACATCGAGTCGGACAGTCACCGCCAGTAAAACAGCGACGCAGTGATTATATTGGCAAGATAATAAACACCCCCCACCGGCAATAACCGGTGGGGGGTGTCTGTGTGTTCGTACGAAATTAGCTTTGGACGGCTTCGAGTTCGATGGTGATGGTGACTTCTTCGCCAACCAAGATCCCGCCGGTTTCGAGGGCCACGTTCCAGCTCAAGCCATAGTCGGCCCGGTTGATTTTGGTGCTAGCATTGAAGCCGGCGCTGGTGGTGCCCCAGGGGCTTTTGGCCTTACCAACAAAGTTGGTATCGAGGGCCACCGTGTGGGTTACCCCTTTGATGGTCAAATCGCCATGGATCTTGCCGGTGTTTTCGCCGGTCACTTCAATCGACGTGCTCTTGAAGGTGATATTGGGGAAGGTGGCGGCATCAAAGAACTCTGGTGAAGCCAAGTGTCCATCGCGCTTTTCGTCGCGGGTATCGATGCTCGCGACGTCGATGGCGACGTCTACGCTCGAATTGGCGGGGGTGGTTTCGTCGATGTTGATGGCGCCGCTGAATTTTTTGAATTGCCCGCGGACGGTCGAAATCATCATGTGGCGAACGGCAAATGAAATCTCTGAGTGACTCGTATCGATGTTCCAGGCCATGATTGGTATGCTCCTTCTTGTAAAACGACTTGTCGTAACTGACAATTACGAGTATACAAAATGGGCGTTGACACCAGCGTAAACATTGCGTGAACATTGGTAATGTGTGGTGTTTAAATGGTATTACAGGCGTTGCCGTATTTGTGCAATGTCAGCTAACAGCTTTTTGCGTTGCCCCATAGTTGCCAAAATCTCGGCTTGATCGAGCAATTCTGTCGCTTCTGTTTTTTCCAATAGTGGCGCCAACCAAATCCGGATCTGCGTTGCCAAATGATGTACACCCAGCGCATCCGCTTGCTGGAGTGCATGGGTGAGGCTGGTACGAGCCCGTTGTTCGTCTTCTTGGGCGCGGGCTACCAAGCCGAGATTGGCGTGCAACCCAGCGATGCGTTCGGGCATCCCATAGCGTTCGGCAATGCTTAGCCCTTCATAAAACATTCGCTCAGCGCCGGTGATATCTCCTTGCGCCAAGGCGATTTCGCCAGCTGTTGAGAGCAAGTAGCTTTGAATCATCTGCATGCCGGCGCGCTGGGCGAGGCGTAATCCACTGCGCACGTGTCGTTGCGCTTCGTCGTACTGGCCGAGGAGCTGCAGGTGATAAGCCAGATTGTTGTGCGCCAAAATATGCCAGGTGCGCCCATGGTGCGCTGGTGTCTGTTCGGCCGCCACAAGGGCGTCACGATAGCGAGTGACGGCGGCGTCGATATCCCCTTGTTGCGCCAAAATCCCCGCTTGTTCAAACAAAATCCGCGGCAATATATCAGTGGCATTGAGTGTGCGGCAATGCTGTTCGGCACGGGCAAGTAATTCACTGGCATGCACCAAATCGACCCCTGCCAGCGAATACGCAGTGCCACATACAAGGGCGGCATGCATCGCAAGCGTTTGGTCGTGATGGTGCATGAGTGGGGTGGTAATCGTGATGACATCGTCGTAGCGAGCCAGCGGGATGTAGCTCCGCGCCAAGGCAATCCGCGCCTGATCAGCAATCAGGCAGTCGCCACTCGCATCATTGTTGATGGCCTGTTGGAATGCGTCCATGGCTGCTGCTGCTTCACCTGCCCAAATCAATGTTTCACCCAGTTCGAGCCACAATGGCGCTTGTGCTTCAGGGGCTGTTGCTGCAATTGCCATCCGCAGGTAATAGTCAGATTCGCTCCATGCGCCCAGCTGTTGGGCCTGGCGGGCCGCCGTCAAGGCGTGCGATGTCGCCAATTCGGATAGCCCGGCAATCGTGTAATGTTGGGCGATTTGGGCATGTGGGGGCGGTGTTTGGGTGGCGAGGTAGTCGGCTAAACGGTGGTGTAGATGGGCGATCCGCGCTTGGCCTGCGTGGGCGCTGATACTTTCCATCGTCAACACATGGTCAAACCGCCCGTGCTGGGGAGTGACCATGCGGATAATCCCTTGCTGGGTGAGTTCATCAAGGGCATCGAGCGTTTCTGCTGTGGTCAAATCGGCCATGGCTTGGGTTTGGGTCACCGCAAATTCTCGTCCACATATGGCTGCCGCATCGATCAACCTGCGGGCAGCTGGGCTGAGTGTGTTGATGCGGGTCGCAATCAAATTGCGAATAGCAGCCGGTACTTCAGCGCTGGTGATGGCGCTGTGCCGCAATAACTCCACCAACATAAAGGGATTCCCTTCGGCGCGCTGCACGATAGTCGGTGGCACGTGCGCGTGCAACTGCAGGGCAAGTTCTTGAGTTTCGTGATTACTCAGCGGGTGGAGTGTCAGCGTGGTGAGGAGTTGTTGGCGTTGGGCATGGCTAATCATTCGTTGCAGGCTCCGCGCCGTATCACCACTGCGTACCGTGATTAGCAATTGCCACTGCAATTCGAGCCCACGGCGTACGAATTCAGCGAGTATGCGCGCCGAGGCGTCATCGAGCCATTGGGCATCATCCACAAAAATCGCCACGCGCCGTTGCTTGCCGAGCTGTTGGATGAGTAACGCAACTGCTTCAGGCAAGCGTGTTTCACCATTGTCAGTAGCAAATGCATCAGGGTCACCCCCCGGCAACTCAGGCCACAAGCGGCGTAATTCACGTTGCCAGACCGGTGCCAAAATTGCGTTCTGGCGTAACGAACGCAGGGCCGCCGTCTGTAACAACGCCCGCACCGCCGTGGTTAGCACGTGGTAGGGTAAGTGCTGGTCGCCTTCGAATGCCGTGGCATGGATGATGAGTGCATTACTACGGCGCAAATACTCACTGGCCAAACGCGTTTTGCCAATCCCCGCATCCCCCCCGATCACCACTACTCTGCCATCCCACGTGAGTCCATGCAAGGCGATTAGCTCGGCTTGGCGCCCCACAAACGGTTGGTTGGGGGTGACAATCGGCGCGGCTGGCACAGTCGCCTGGTATTGGTCGGTCACAATTGCATGATAAAGTGCTGTGGTCGAGGGCATCGGTGGCACGCCCAGTTGATCATCGAGCGCGGTTTGTAGAACCTCGTAGTAGGCAATCGCGCCCGCTCTATCAGCCCGCTGGTAGGCGAGTTGCATCGCAAGCTGCACGATGTCTTCACGCAGTGGCTCATAATCAATCGCCACATTGATTGCCGTGCTGGCCTGTGTCAGATTATTGTTGTTGATATGAAATTGCGCATGCTGATAGCAAATGTCGGCGAGGCGGTGTTGCCAGCGGCTCCGCTCACCAAACACCCACCGTTCGTATGCCGCCGATTCACCTACCGCAATATCGGTCAAAAAATCTCGGGGCGGGGTGTGAATCAGCGTATCCAGGTCAGGATGACCTGGCGTCACCGTACTGAGCATCCGCGTGTCGACCCAAATGTCGGGGCGCAAGGCCAGTTGCTGGTTATCGCTGACGACGATATCGCCACAGGCCACTTTGAGTTGGTGCAAGGCGGTCCGGAGTAATTGGCGTGCCGAATCAGGGTCGTTGTCTGGCCAAAACAACGCCATGCACCGTTCGCGACTAATGGGATCGAGGTGGGCTGCCAAATAAAACAACAACAAACGTGGCCGACGGCGTAACTGGAGCGGTTGCGCATCGTTACGGACGATTTGGGGGATTCCCAATAAATGAATATGGATAGGCGCTTGGGATTGCATGTGGGGTCACGCCAATTTCGTTGTATATGAATCGCCTCCGCCATCCATACATCCTTGTTGCGGATGCATGGTGCGGTGCCAAAACCAATTAGAGTTCGTAATTGTGCCGGCGCGCGATTTCTTCTTTGTGTTTGCGCCGCAATACATCTCGCTCTGATGGGCGCAACGTGCGCTGATAACTATCGAGCACTTTCTCAACTTCGTTATCGATGCCTTCTTCGATGCGCAAATCTGCCGTGATATAATCCACAATTGCCCGAATGCGTAGACCTCGAGTTGCGTGCGGCTTGCTTCCCACGGGGTCTTTGTAAATTAGCAACCCGCGTGCGCTTAACTCGTCGTGGAGTCGCTCGGCGATGCGGTAGATTTTTTCTTCTGAGAGTCGCATTCCTGTCCTCCTCATAACACACTAACTTTATTATATTACAATCCATACCATCGGTTACATCCGTATACAAATGTGGTGTCGTTTTGTACCACAGCGCTGCCCCGATTGATTTTTGTGATTGTATAGCAAGGATTTATGATGCCACCCATTCCTTCATCCGAAATAACCCCCGAGGCCCTTTTTTGGAATCGCCGCCGCTTCATGCAAACCGCCCTCGCCGGCGCCGCTTTGACCATCCCTGGCTGTGCCGCCACTCCCTCAGCCACCAACCCCACCCCAGCCCCAGATGCCTCGGGTGCCCCAGTGGTCCCCACCCTCCCCGCTGGTCAAGGCACGGTGGCCGGCACGAGTGATGAGCTCGGCCAACCCCTCACCGACTTTGCCGCCGTCACCGGTTACAACAACTACTACGAATTCACCACCGACAAACAAGCCGTGGCGGCCGCTGCTGCCGGTTTTGTGACCAACCCCTGGACAGTCCAAGTCGACGGCTTGGTCGCCAAACCGCGCCAATTCGCCCTCGAAGACATCCTCAAATTGGGCAACGAAGAGCGCATTTACCGGCTGCGCTGTGTCGAAGGCTGGTCGATGGTCATCCCGTGGTCAGGCTTTTCGCTCAACAAATTACTGGCCCTCGTCGAACCCACCAGCGCCGCCAAATACGTGCGCTTCGAAACCCTCAACGACCCCGAGCGCATGCCCGGCCAAAAAGAGCCGTGGTATACCTGGCCCTATGCCGAAGGTCTGCGCCTCGACGAAGCAATGCACGATTTGACCCTGATGGCCACTGGTGTCTATGGCAACCCCTTGCCTCCCCAAAACGGCGCCCCATTACGCCTGGCCGTGCCCTGGAAATACGGCTTCAAAAGCATTAAATCCATCGTGCGGATTACCCTGACAGACACCCAACCCACTTCGCTCTGGATGGCCGCCGCTCCCGATGAATACGGCTTTTATGCCAACGTCAATCCCCGGGTCGATCATCCCCGTTGGTCCCAAGCCGACGAGCGCCGCATCGGCGACACTGGCCGCCGCCAAACCTTGATGTTTAATGGCTATGCCGATGCCGTTGCATCGCTCTATACCGGCATGGATTTACGCAAGTTTTATTAGCGAAAGATGGTTCATGAATCGTCTCTCTATCCGCATCAGTGCGCACATCATCGGCCTCATCCCCCTGCTGTGGTACGCCAGCACCCTCTGGCGCCACGGCTGGCCGTTAGACCCGGTGGCCAGCTATATCGCCGCCAGCGGCACTGCCGCCTTGCAGCTACTCGTCGCCAGCCTGGCCGTCACCCCCGTGCAACGCCTTAGTGGCCGCTCGGCACTAGGGGTGATGCGCCGGCCGTTGGGGTTGTATGCCTTTGCCTATACTATGGCCCATCTATTGGTCTACCTGATGCTCGATTACGCCTGGAATTGGCAGCAAATCAGCCAAAATATATTTTCCAAACGTCATTTAATTGCCGGGCTACTCGCCACCCTGTTGTTCATTCCCCTTGCGTTAACATCAACAACGGGCTGGCAAAAACGCCTCGGGCGCTGGTGGAAGCATCTGCACCGGATCGTCTATGGCGCCGCCGGCTTGGCTGTGTTGCACTATGTCTGGCTCGTCAAAAGCGACACCCGTATCCCTTATTTGTACGCGACGGTTATTGGCATATTGTTACTTATGCGGCTGTTGCCGCTCCGGAAGGTGTTGCATGCTCAATCGCGCTGATATTGCCGCCGTCGTCTGCGACCTCGACGGCACCGTCTACCTCGGCGACCACGTGATTCCTGGCGTCCCAGCCGCCATCGCCCGTTTGCGTGCGTCTGGGCGCCGCGTGTTGTTTTTGTCCAATAACCCCACCAAAACCCCCGCCGAATACGTGACCAAATTGACCAAATTGGGCATCCCCGCCACCAGCGAAGATATTCTCACCTCGGCACTCATCATGGCCGAATGGCTGGCCGCCCAACCCGGCGCCCCCCGGGTCTATGCCATCGGCGAGCCCGCCTTAATCAGCACCCTCCAGTCCCACGGCGTACAGTTGAGCGATGTCCCCGGTCAAATCGACTATGTGCTGGCCTCGTTTGACCGCACCTTTGCCTACCCCAAACTGCAAAT
>CAISXI010000281.1 GCA_903889425.1 uncultured Roseiflexaceae bacterium
AGATTCCGGCCTCAGAATACGACAGCATGGCCACCAACGTACTGGCTATTGCCCCCAAAGTCTGCTTGATGCTCGATTGCAACCCGATTACGGCCAGCTTGCTAGCCGATGCCGGTTGTGAAGTACAAACCTACCGCGGCAACGAGATTTCGCTCAAAGCCGAGGGTGGCCCCACCTGCCTGACCCGGCCATTGTTGCGCGATTAATCGACCCCAGCAACATCATACATACAGCGGGCACCTGCAGATAATGCAGGTGCCCCAAAGGAATAGCGCATGACGAATATTACTGCCACCGAGCAACGCGTCCTCGATCAAATCGATAGTGATGCGATGCTCAAATTTTTGGCAGAACTCGTAGGGTATCAAAGCTTTGGTGCCCACGAAGATGATGCCCAACGCCACATCGCCCATGCCATGAGCGATAGTGGTCTCGAAGTCGATGTATGGGATATCGACTTTGCCACACTCCAACAGCACCCCGGGTTTTCGTGGGAAATCGAGCGCACCAGTGGACTCGGTGTGGTGGGCACATTGGGCAGCGATCGTGGGGGCCGTTCGTTGATTTTTAATGGCCACATCGATGTGGTCCCCGAAGGTGACCATGCCAATTGGAGCCACCACCCCTGGCAAGGACAAATCGTCGACGGCCGCATGTACGGCCGGGGCGCACTCGACATGAAGGGCGGCCTCGTGGCAGCCTTGTGGGCGGTACGCGCCATCCATAAATCCGGCATCCAACTCAATGGCCGCTTGCATCTGCAAAGTGTGATTGGCGAAGAAGATGGCGGCTGTGGCACACTGGCCAGCATCGTGCGCGGCTATACTGCCGATGCCGCCATCATCCCCGAACCAACCCGCATGGCTATCGCCCCCGCTCAGGCCGGGGCCCACAACGTACGCATCACCGTCTATGGCTTGTCGGCGCATGGCTGCTACCGCGAAGAGGGAGTCAGTGCCATCGAAAAATACATGGTCATCCATCAGGCGTTAGTCGCACTCGAAGCACGGCGCAACGCCCGCATGCGCCACCCGTTGTTTGCCAATTATCATCTGCCCTACCCGTTGAGCATCGGCACCGTGCGAGCCGGCAATTGGCCGTCGAGTGTGGCCGAAGAACTCATCGCCGAAGGACGCTACGGCATCGGCATCGGCGAAGATTCCAACGCCGCGCGGCGTGAATTCGAGCAGGCCGTGGCTGAGGCCGCTGCCAGTGACCCATGGCTCCGCGACCACCCACCCCTGATCGAATGGTGGGGCGGTACGTTTGAGCCGGCCGAAACCGATGTCAACCACCCGATTGTGGGCACATTGGCCGGCGCGCATCAAGTACTAGGGGGCGAAGTAGCCATCGAAGGGATGACCTACGGCGCCGACATGCGCTTGTTGGTCATCCATGGCGGCATTCCTACCGTGATGTATGGACCAGGCGATGTACGCCTAGCCCATAAACCCGACGAATCCGTGCCAGTAGCAGACCTCATCCACGTAGCGCGGACGTTAGCGTTGACCGCCATGCGATTTATTGGGTATAGCGCCTAAAAAACCAGTTTGTGCAACCGTTGCGGGGTACCCAGTACGTCGCTACGGTTGCACAAACCAACGCGCTGCGTTGGTGGCATACCATGGTGCATCAAAACGCAATGAACCAGTCAGCACCCGCAAGCGCCGACCATAAATAACCGTCGTTGTCGGACGATACAGTACGGCGTACGGCGCTAGGATACGAGCGCGTTGGGCGGCATTTGCAAGGGCAACACCCCGCGCTTTTATGTCGTAGGCCTGCATGGCACTATCACTCGCTTGGTCGTACGCACTATCAGCAAAGCCCGCAATGTTGAGTGAGCCACGGATGTCGGGCACCCCTTGGTTGCGTTCGCCCCCATACAACAACGCCCGTGGGTCAGGGTCATACAACCATGTATCAGCGTATTGCGCACTACTGCGGCCATTCCCTAGTTCCAGCAACACAATATCAAAATCGTACGGTGGGATGAGCTGCGCCACATATTCGGAATGCAGTAGGTTGTGGCGCACCACGGCGATGTCTAGTGCTTGGAATACTGCGGCGTATTGATCGGCATATTGCAGCAACAGCGGGTTATCGGCTGGTGCAAGAATTGTCATTTGCAACGATACGCCTGATTTTTGGCGGATGCCGTCACTATCACGGGTATCCCAACCCGCCTGATCGAGCAACGTGCTGGCGTCACTCATCACCGCCGTCGTGGTAGGGGTGATGGGGGTAGCAGCCCAACTCTGCGGTAACACCATGTCAAGGATTGTCGTCTGACTCACCGCCTGTTGCACGGCCAAGCGCAAGGCAGTGTCAGCCAACAAATGATCAGGACGCAGATTAAACGCCGCCATGCCAAATACATTTTGGGCATATTGAGTATGGCTATAGGGCGCCGTATTGGCTAATTGCACTGTTTCGGCAAGCTCAGCGATATCGATAGTGCCATTACCAATCCCCGTCATCATGTCGGTATCACGACTATTGGGCAGTAGCACGATTTCGTCGAGCAGGGGCACACCTTGCACATAATTGGGGTTAGCTGACAGCACAATTGCGCCATTGGCTGCCACGCTTTTGTAGGTAAACGGACCAGCGGTCGTCGCGAGATTGCGCAAATTAATACTGGCAATTGATTGAGTGGCCAGTACTTTTTTGGGCAAAATCGGTAACGCCCACAACGTCAATAACGGCGCATAGGGTGCATCAAGCGTGAATTTGACATGCAATGGATCGGGAGCTTGTACATCGGTAATATGGCGTAATTCTGCAAGCACTGGCGCCGTAGCCACCAGTGATTTGAGTGCCGTATAGGTAAATACCACATCGGCGCTCGTCAGTGGCGTGGCATCAGACCATTTGAGGTCGGCATGTAGCGTGGCCGTAATCACACGGCCATCGCTACTGGCACTCCAATCGGCGAGTAATTCGGGTTGGGGAGCGCCATGATCATCGAGCCGCATCAGGCCACTATGCGTCAGTGACACAAACAACTCACTGGCACGGCTCGTAGCCTGCCACGGCACCACCGTGGCGACATCATCGGGCACTGCAATCGTTACCCGCCCACCCCGTGGTAACGGGGTCGGTTGATTGACGACTGCTTGCCACGACGTCGGCGTTTGACAGGCCCATAACGACCACACTACCCCAATCATCCCCAACCAACGAATTACCCTGCGCATGTTTATCTACCTATGTCTCTGTCTACAATGCCACCGCACTACCATCTTTGCGTGGATCAGATCCCCCAAACGCCACGTTGTTTTCCATATTAATAATCTGCCCACCACCAAAACCACCGACGCTGGCCGGCACCACTTCATGGCCGAGTTCGCGCAAGGCTTGTTGGGTCGCGTCATCATGCTCGAGTGCCAACGTGCGGTCGCCATTGTATGGCTCAAGCAATTCGTAGCGCGGCGCATCGAGTGACTCTTGGGGATTCATGCCGTAGTCAATCATATTGACCAGCATCTGGGCATGTCCTTGGGGTTGCATAAAGCCCCCCATCACCCCAAAGCTCGACCATAATTCGCCCTCTTTGGTGACCATACACGGGATGATGGTCTGGTAGGGACGTTTGCCGGGAGCCAGCACATTGGGGTGGCCTTCGTCGAGCACAAAACAGGCACCGCGGTTTTGCATACAAATCCCGGTATCACCCGCCACCACACCAGAACCAAAGCCATAGTAGAGACTATTGATAAACGACACCGCATTGCCTTCGGCATCGACCGCCGTCACATAAACGGTATCGTGTGAAATCGGCAATTCCCCAGCGCCATAATCACCCACACGAGTCGGATCAATCAAGGCGCGGCGAGTCGCGATATAGGCTTCAGACAACAAGAAATCAATCGGCACATCCACAAATGCCGGGTCGGCAATATAGCGGGCCGCATCGGCAAACGCCAGGCGCATCGCTTCGATTTGCAGATGCAACGACGCCGGTGAATTGACCGGCAGGCTGGCCAAATCAAAGCCGTCGAGGATACGCAGGGCAATCAAGGCGGTGAGTCCTTGGCCATTGGGAGGGCATTCAAACACATCATAGCCGCGGTATTTAGCCGTCGCCGGAGTCACCCAATCGCTGACGTGAGCAGCCATGTCGGCCATGGATAGATAGGCGCCATCGCGGGCGAGATTGGCGACGATGCGTTCGGCCAAGGCCCCGCGATAGAATGTTTCGGCACCACCCTGGGCAATTTCGGTAAAAGTACGAGCCAATTCGGCTTGGACGACCACTTCACCCATGCGGGGTGCCCGCCCATTGGGCAAATAAATTCGGGCGGCATCGGGGTGGAGGCGCAATTTGGCTTCGGCACCGGCCCAACCACGGGCGATGATTTCGCTAACGGCAAAGCCGTCACGGGCATAGCGGATGGCCGGTGCCAAAATCGTGGCAAAATCGAGCTTGCCGTGCGCACGGATGAGTTGATCCCAAGCTGCCACCGCACCAGGGACGGTAATGGGGAGCACGCCGGTCAGGGGGATTTTGGATAAGCCTTGTTGCACAAAGACATCGCGGTTCAAGGTTTGCGGGGCGCGCCCACTGCCGTTGAGGGCTTTGACCGATTTGCTTTGGGCGTCATAGACTAGCGCAAAGGCATCGCCACCGATACCGGTGCTCATTGGTTCGACCACATTGAGCACGGCGGCGGCGGCAATCACGGCGTCAGCGGCGCTACCCCCTTGGGCCAGCATCTGCAAGCCCGCTTGGGCGGCCAAGGGATGGCTGGTTGCCACCATCCCCCCACGACCAACCACCATCGAGCGGCGTGATGGATATGCACTAAAACTCTTCATTGAGATTCCTTTCGCACCGTGCCAGTGGCACTGCTACTCATTGACGATTATTTGCCCAACAACCCGGCGACGAAGCCATCAAATTGGCCACGATTGATACTGCCCGTACTGCGGTACTGCTCTGTGGCCTGTTGGTCAAAAATGATATAGGTGGGAGTCATCCGCAAACCAAATTGGGCGGCAATGGCGCTATTATCAGCGTTACGGGCATCAATCCGCAGGACACGAACAGTTCCGGCGTAGTCTTTTTCGATCCCATCCACGATGGGCTTTGACATGACGCAGGCCATTCAGTAATCAGAGTAGTATTCGACCAAGACGATTTTGCCGCCAGCCAGCACGTCTGGGATGGCTTCTGTGTTGGCCTGGCGATGGGCCCACCAGCCGGTCACTGCTAACACGCCAGCCACCACAACCAGTACGCCGACGCGACTGAGTTGCCATGCGCCTTGGTTGGCCCAATAAGCCGTCCCTGCCAAAATCATCACAGCCATGATGAGAAACGAATTTTGATTGACAAACATCGCGACTCCTTTTGCTACTTTACAAAATTGTACCACGCCAACTCCAACGACATTATGCATATTCGTTTGTAACCGCCAAATCCATATTATAATAAATAGGAATTCTACGGAGGAGACGCGGTGTATAACGACGATAAACCACATCATGAGTGCGGTATTTTTGGTATTTTCGCTCCCGAAGAAGACGTCGCGCGCATGACTTTTTTTGGTCTGTATGCCTTGCAACATCGTGGCCAAGAAAGTGCCGGCATTGCCGTCGCCAATGGCGCGAGTATCAACATGCATAAAGACATGGGGCTCGTATCCCAAGTATTTACCGAACAAAACCTCGCCCCCCTCACCGGTCATGTTGCCATCGGGCATACCCGCTATTCCACCACCGGTTCTTCCAAATTACTCAACGCCCAACCCTTTGTGGTGCAGAGTGCGCTCGGACCGCTGGCCATCGGCCACAACGGCAATTTGACCAACGGCAACGCCTTGCGCAACGAATTATTCCAACGCGGCTTTGGTCTCAGCTCCACCAGCGACAGTGAAGTAGTCGTGCAAATGCTGGCTGGCGGCCCCGGTACCACCTGGGACGAGCGAATTAATTCGTTGATGACTCGGGCCGAAGGGGCCTATTGTCTAACGATTTTGACCAAAGACATGTTGTATGCGGTGCGTGATCCGTGGGGCGTGCACCCGTTGTGCATCGGTCAAATGGGCAAAGGCTGGGTGGTTGCATCCGAGACCTGTGCCCTCGCCACCATCGGCGCGACGTTTATCCGCGAACTCGACCCCGGCGAAGTCATCGCCATTGATGCCAACGGCCCGCGCACGATTGGTCGCCATGCAGCCAGCAAACGGGCCTTGTGCTTGTTTGAATATATCTACTTTGCCCGCCCCGATTCACAAATCGATGGGCGTACGTTGCATTCGGCCCGGGTCGCCGCTGGGCGGATTTTGGCGACAGAATCCCCTGCGGACGCAGATGTGGTCATCCCCGTACCCGACAGCGGCATTCCTGCCGCCATTGGCTATGCCCAAGCTTCGGGGTTGCCGTATAGCGAAGGGTTGATTAAAAACCGCTATATCGGCCGGACATTCATCCAACCCGACGATCGCTTGCGCCAAGTAGGTATCCAACTCAAATTCAACCCACTGGCCGACAATTTGAAGGGCAAGCGGGTAGTCATCATCGATGACAGCATTGTGCGTGGCAACACGTCGGGACCAATGGTGCGTTTGTTGCGGGCTGCTGGCGCCAAAGAAGTCCATATGCGCGTATCGTCGCCGCCCATCCGCCACCCCTGTTATTTGGGGGTTGACATGGCCACCTACCCCGAATTAATCGCTCACCGCATGGATGTCGAGCAAATCTGCACCCACCTCGGGCTTGATAGCTTGGCCTACCTCAGCCTCGATGGGTTACAGACCGCTACCGGTTCTCATGGGTTTTGTAATGGCTGCTTTACCGGCAACTACCCCGTTGATGTGCATGTGGTCGACAAAAACATCTTCGAAACGCGGTAGTTTTCTAGATCACCCTGCACCACAGCCCACGCGTCGATACGCGTGGGCTGTGGTATGCGGCGCGTTGGTGAGTAGTATGCTGCTTATTCACGGCGCGCCATACGTTTTTTTCAATAATCATCCACGAACGAAAGCAACATATCGTGACACTTGTGCCCTACATCCCCCTGCTCAATGCTCATTTCGCCCACGAACCCCATTGGTGGCCCATTCATACGCCACAGCGTGTTTATGAAGTCACACTTGGCATGGTGCTGGTGCAACAAACCCGCTGGGAAGCGGTCGAGGCGGCGGTGCTCCGCATCCTAGCCGCCGGCTATACGTCGTTTGCCGAATTGGCGGAAGCTGACCCTCAAGTCATTGGTGAATTATGCAAACCATGTGCGTTTTATCTGCGTAAAGGGGTGGCATTGGTACGGCTGGCAGGGGAAGTACTGGCTTACCCAGGGCAAATGGCGGGGATTTTGGCGTTACCACGGGCCGAAGCACGCGCCACGTTGCTGGCCTTGCCGCAAATCGGGCGCGAAAGTGCCGATACGATTCTGTTGTACGGGGGCTCGGTGCCGTTGTTTATTGTCGATGCGTATGCGCGGCGGTTTTTGGCACGAGCGGGCATTTACCCACAGATCAATGTGCTCACGGCACCCTATGACGACGTGCAACGCCTCGTCGAAGCCGACCTGGCACTCACCGACCTCCATCAAGCCCGTGAATTGCATGCCATGATGGTAGAGATTTGTATCCACCATTGCACGGCCAACAAACCACGCTGCCAGCAATCTGGAGCGGTGCGCAAATTTGTGGATGCCCGCAAATGCGCCGAGCATTGCCCACCCTGTGCTGGCTGCCCAGTGGCGGCGCAGTGTGCGTATCAGCAGGCTAGTGGGTTGGTTTGAAGGCCAGTTGCCAATCAAACATGCCATCAGGGCGCCGCACACCATGCCAAATTCCGGCAGTGGGGGAGTGATTACCGTAATCGTAACGATGACCATTCAAATCGATGGTGTCGTTACTGGTGACTTGCAGTGTCGCCAATACACAACAGCCGTGAGTCACCAGCATGATGCGCCCCAGATTGCGGGTGTCGAGCAAATCCAAAAACTCGCGGATGCGGGTGCGGACCGCAGGGTGTTGCTCGCCTGGGGCGCTTTCGCGGATACTTTCGACGTAACTAAAAGGCACCATAATATGCTCGCTGACTATTGCAGCGGTTTGGCGCGTGCGCAAAAACGGCGACACATAGGCCACGTCGATGGGCTTTTCGCGGAGCCAATGGGCAGCTTGGAGCGCTTCGGCCCGACCCGTCGTCGTCAACGGCGGCCCCGGGGGGACGTTGTAGGGAATGGTGGTGGTACGATCGGGGTGGGCGTGGCGCAGGACGTAGATTTCTTGTACCATAGTGTCATTCCATTTAGTATGTGATACAACCAAGATGCGTGGCGCGTCAGCATATTGCATAACGCACGTGCGCTGGTATTGTCGCACAAAATTAGGAGCCTTCTATGAGTACTCGTTTAGCCGGACGGATCGCGATTGTCACCGGAGCAGGCCGCGGGATTGGCCGCGGGATCGCCCTCGGCTATGCCCGCGAAGGGGCCAAAGTCGCCTTGGTGAGTCGCAATGCCGAAGAATTGCAGGCCTTGGCTGCCGAAATCCATGCCAGCGGTGGCGAGGCGCTGGTCGCACCCGCCGATGTACGCGACTCGGCTGCCGTCAACGCCGTCGTGGAGCAGGTGGTGGCGCAATGGGGTGGGGTCGATGCCTTGGTAAATGCCGCCGGCATCCCGATGGCAGTACCGACTACCGAGCTCAGCGACGAAAAATGGCAAATGACGCTGGATATCAACATCAACGGCACGTTCTTTTTTTGTCGGGCTGTCGCACCCCACATGATTGCCAAGGGACATGGCACGATTATCAACATCGGCTCGTTGCACTCGTTCTTGGGCATCCCCATGCGAGCCGCCTATGCCGCCTCAAAAGGGGGCGTGTTGCAATTGACGCGCTCGCTGGCCACCGAATGGGCGCCCCATGGCGTGCGGGTCAATTGTATCTCGCCAGGCTGGATCCGCACCCCCCTCCAAGACGAAATGGTGCGCCAAGGACGGCTCGACCGCACGCCCATCGTCGCCCGTACGCCCATCCGGCGCATCGGCGAAGTGTCCGATATCGTCGGACCAGCCATATTTTTGGCCAGCGATGAATCGGCCTTTATAGTGGGCGAGCAATTAATTATCGACGGCGGCTGGGGCATCTACGGCTTTTATTAGGCACTGTTGCAGCTGTGTGCGCCAATTAACAAACAAAATCACGTTATGTCTTGTTTATTGATTGGCGCATCGTATAACACTAATCGACTGCATGGGTATTATCTACCCATGCAGTCGGTTTTTATTTAGCCTGCCAACACATCGTTAACACTATTCCAGCGCGTAATCATCCGTTGCACATATGCGTTGATGACATCGCGGGCCATGCGGAAATCGGCAATGTCGCCACTCGGCACCGGATCAGGAATGCTCCAATGGCGGTGTTGGATGCCGCCAAAGTGGCGGCTGACCTCATCACGAGTCACATCACAAACCGAAATCACCAAATCGGGGATTTCGGGAATCTCGGTGACACGTTTGGCCTTATGTTTGGTGATGTCAACATTGACTTCGGCCATCACTTCTTTTGTCATTGGGTGGACGTCACTCGGCTCAATGCCGGCACTCATCACAAAAATAATATTGTCACTCAAATGCCGCGTCCACGCTTCGGCCATCTGCGAACGGGCACTATTGCCGCGACAGACAAACAATACCGCATCGGGCAATGATTCACTGGTCGGACAAAGAATGTGCGCCGCAATCCCCGCCGTAAATCGCTCGATGGCCCGGTGATTCAAGCGGTAATAAATCTCGCGAGTATCACTCTCACCACGCCGGCGCAACACCATCCCCGCCTCGGTCAATACCCGCAATTGATACGATACTGCGCTGGGCTGCAATTGCATAACGGCAGCGATTTGATTGGCCGTTAAATGCCCTTCGCTCAATGCCGACAACAATTTGGTGCGTTTGGCATCAGCCAAACAATTGGCAATTGTTGCCATATCTTGCCATGCATCTACATTGCTCATCGCATCACTCCTGTTGGGTTTTTTATCTGCAAAAAACACTACTCCGCGCGGTGAAGTATCAGGCATGACGTTTTTTGGACTGCGGTCCCCGCACCAACGCCCGATTCATCTTTGACTCTATCCTACCACCAATGACGTAGGAAGCGCGAAGTCGGAAGGAGGAAGTGAAAATTGAAAATTGAAAATTGAAAATTGAAAATGCCCCATCCCTCTGTGCGATCCCAATGTGATATCGCATTGATAGACTTCTATTAACCTCCACCTCGTAAAAAATGTCTCTGTGTTCTCTGCGTCCTCTGTGCGAGCTCAAAAAGATATCGCATTGATAGACTTCTATCGACTACCACCTCATAAAAGGAGGAAGTGCGAAGTCGGAAGGAGGAAGTGAAAATTGAAAATTGAAAAT
>CAISXI010000282.1 GCA_903889425.1 uncultured Roseiflexaceae bacterium
ATGGCGTCGCGTTGCTCGGCGCTGATTTTTTCGTTGCGGCTGACTGACTTGCGGAAGGTGTCGAGGGCGGCCTGTATCGCCTCGACCTTGTCGCTGGCAGGCGTTTTGACCATCTGCTCGTCGTAGGCCTCTGACAACACGGCCAAGAAGCAGCGTCCCACGCCTGCCGACGGCTCAATCACAAACGGCACCACGTGGCGGTTGTTGGCTTGGTCGTAGTAGGTCAGTTTGGTGACGCTATCGCGGTTGGGGGCCACTTTGGCCGCCAAGCCGAGGTTGTCTTGGTCGCGAGAATGCGAGCCGAGGTCGTAGTCGCTGCGGCTGGCGATACCTTCGATTTCTTCGTAGCCCAGGGTGGGGTAGTCGTACATCAAATCGTAGGTGCGCTTGGAATAATGCGCCAAATCGCCTTTGGGCACATCGTAGACTTGGATTTTGCTCCGGGGCACGCCAATCGATTCCCACCAGCTCAAACGATCTTCGAGCCAGCGTTCGTGCCAGGCTTCGTCGCTACCGGGCATCACAAAGTACTCGATTTCCATTTGTTCGAATTCGCGCACGCGGAACAAAAAGTTGCGTGGGTTGATTTCGTTACGGAAGGCCTTGCCTACTTGGGCAATCCCAAACGGCAATTTGCGACTGGTGGTCGACAGCACATTGCCAAAGTTGGCAAAGATGCCTTGGGCCGTTTCGGGGCGCAGATAGGCGAATGAATCGCTGTCGGCCACGGGGCCGATGGCGGTTTTGAACATCATGTTGAAGGGGCGCGCTTCGGTCAAATCGCTCGAGCCACAGGTGGGGCATTTGCCTTTGATGTGGTCGGCCCGCCAGCGCCCTTTGCAGTTTTTGCAGTCAACCAAGGGATCGTTGAAGGTTTCTTCGTGGCCCGAATACTTCCAGACCAGTTTGTTCATCAAAATAGCCGCATCCAACCCTTCCATGTCGTCACGGGCATAGACGTTGGTGCGCCACCAGGCATTGATGATGTTGTTTTTGAGCTCGACCCCTAACGGGCCGTAGTCAAACACACCTTGGAGTCCGCCGTAGATGTCGGAACTCTGGAAGATGAAGCCGCGGCGTTTGCACAGAGACGCCAACTGTTCGAGTGAGGCTGCCGGCATGGGACTGCTCCTTGCTGAGCCCGGGGCACACAAAAACCCCAGGCGAAACGAATCTCGCCTGGGGACGCAATGTCTGCGCGGTTCCACCCCAGTTACCAAGGCCATCACGGCCTCGATCCCTCTTTGTGTATTGTGTTGTCTAGCTCTGCGGTGCCGTTCACGTCAACTATGGTCGAGCTCACACGCTCCTCGACTCGCTGGACACTCGTTGGTCGCTACTCTCCGCTTCATCGCTTGCCTGTGAGTATAGCACGGGCATCGGGGTGCGGGCAAGCCAGAGGTGTGTGCCGCCGCCAATCAGCAGACACATCACGCCTATTATGAAAAAAACTCCCTGCGGGGCGCCGTCGTGAATGGGCGGCGGTGGCAATGGTTCGACGGCGCCATCCGGAAAATCGGCGACGCTCCCTTTGTAGACGATATCCTCATGCAGGCGCGTCGGCGTCGCCTGCACCGTCACCCCCACATCCCACACCAGCACTGGGCTGGCGGCGGCAGTCGCAGTCGCACTAGGCTGACAGGTACTCAAGTCAAGCTGACAGGCAGTTTGGGCCATATCAATCGTCGCCATTTGCACATCATGGGGGTTGTACAAGGTGACTATTTGCCCTGTGGTGCTGGCCCACGGGATGGTCTGACAGCCAGTTTTGCTACTGGTAATGACTTTGGTGGCGTCGTGGCTTTTGAGCGTCCAGTCGGTCAATGATTGCCCTTGGGGGGCACACAGCACCAACACTGGGGTGCGATTGCTGATGCGCATGCTCATTAACGCGGTGGTGGGCGTCACACTAACGCGCAGGGTGCCTTTGGTGCGGGTACGTGCGGTAGTACGGGTCTCGCTGGGTGTTTTGCTGGGCGACGGGGTGCGGGTTTCGCTGGGTGTTTTGCTTGGTGACGGGGTGTGGCTAGGTGATATCGTTTTGGTGATACTTGTTGTTTTGGTGATTGACGGGGTGCGCGTATTGCTGGCTGTTTTGCTGGGACTCCCGGTGGTGGTGGCGGGGGGCGTTTTGGTGATACTGGGGGTATTTGTTTCGCTGGGTGTTTTGGTCAGAGATGGAGTTTTGGTTGGTGATGGGGTGACGGTATCGCTGGGTGTTTTAGTGGGTGACGGGGTGGTGGTGTCGCTAGGTGTTTTGGTGGGAGATGGAGTGATGGTGTCGAGCGCAATTGAAATAGTGGTAGCAGATGGGATAGCGGTGTCGCTAGGAATCGCAATTGCCGTGGCGGTATCGGAAGGGATGGTGGTAACGGTAGCGGAGGGGACAGCAGTCACCGTGGCGGTAGCGGTTGTCGTGGCATTGAGTGCGCCAATCGACGGTACTCCTTTGATGATAAACGTTGCGCCATCGGGGATGCGGGCCATACTCTCGCTGCTTTTGAGCGCCCCAAAGTCGATGCGGTCGACTTGGGCGCCACTGGCGTCAAGCAATACTACGGCGTCGCCGGTGTTGTTGAGGATGGCTGAGGTGATTGCGACGGCTAACACCGCATTGGGGGCGATGATGCTCCCGGCGGGGATGGTGGTTTGGGTGCCGCCGGGGGTATCGTCGTCGATGCGCCAGCCACTGACGTCGACGGCGGTAGCGCTGGTGTTGTAGAGCTCTACCCATTCGGGGCCACTACTCGGCGCCGGGAAG
>CAISXI010000283.1 GCA_903889425.1 uncultured Roseiflexaceae bacterium
CGATCAGCCGTTATTTGTCGATGCCCAGAGTGCCCAAACCATCGCCGACGCCCTCAATCGCATCGGCTACATGACCCGCAAGCGGGGCGTCAAACTGGCGTTGCACCCCGAAGCCTTTAGTATGTTCCGCAATAGTCGCGATGTCGATTTGTTTATGTTGTACACTGACCCCAGTTATGTCCACCTCTGCCCCGATACGGCCCAATTTGTGGTGGCCGGCTCGAACCCGCTCGACATCGTGGCCCGCCATCGCGACCGCGTGGTCATCACCCACTGGAAGGACGCCACCGGCCCCGCCCCCCTCGACATCCCCATCGACGAATCAATCTACGACACCCAAGTACAGTGGTTTGCGGCGGTCGGCCAAGGGGTGGTTGATTGGCCGGCGTGGGCGCGGTTGTTACGTGATATCAACTACCAAGGCTGGGCCGTGTTTGAGCTCGATGCCGCCCGCAATCCCGTCAGCGATTTGCGCCAAATCATGAGCTATGTCAAAGGCTCATTGGCGCATATTTACCGGTAATTATTGTATGCAAAAAACATAGGGGCGAATAGCGGCGCACATCGTGCGCTGTATGTATTCGCCTCTACTAGATGAGGTTATCCATGAAAATTGCGATTCTTGCCTATGACCGAATGACTGCACTTGATGCCGTTGGTCCATATGAAGTACTCTGCCGCATCCCTGATGCGATGGTCTATTTTGTCGCAGAAACACCTGGTCCAATCCGCACAGATACCCATGGGTTTCACTCGCACTTTGCGCTCATTGCTGATGCGCGCCTAGAAGACGTGCCAAATCCCGATATCATCGTAATCCCTGGTGGCTCGACCGGCACAACGGCGGTGATGCAAAGCGAGCGCACCCTGCAGTGGTTGCGGACTGCCCACGTGACTTCGCAATGGACGACGTCTGTATGTACTGGAGCCTTTATCCTCGGAGCCGCGGGATTACTGCAGGGACTCCACGCCACCACCCACTGGGGCTCAAAAGACTATCTGCCCCAAGTGGGTGCAACCTATGTTGCCGAACGTTTTGTCCGTCAAGGCAAAATCATTACGGCGGCTGGTGTCTCTGCCGGGATCGACATGGCACTCTATATTGCCGCTCAAATCGGCAGTGAAGAACTCGCCCAGGCACTCCAATTGGCGATTGAATATGACCCACAACCACCTTATACGACCGGCGCATTTGCACACTGCTCACCCGAAATCATTGCCCGCGCACAGCACGAAATCCGCAGCGCAAATGGCATGAACGTACCTGCATCATCTGAAAGTGATGCGACACAGTAAAATACCCAAGCATAAGCCAGCGACATACTATCTGAGTTAATTGTGACATTTGACACAATTAAAATTTAATGCGATGATGAGGACGATTCGCAAGAGTGCCGTTTGTGAGCATATGTTGATAGCGTCCACATCACCACATACCATTAATCGATACCCCTACCACGCCCAAATGCGTGTGTGGGTGTATCTGGTTGTGCTGACACTTACGCTATTCAATCCACTGGCATGTCTTATCCATTGTCATGTCATGCATCAACAACACGCATCGCCCATGACCATGTATGTCTGTGATATGGGCACAACGATGATGGCGACGCATCAACACGATCTGCAATCCGTGCCACCCCCAACCATTAATGCACCCCAAGCCTATTATGCCGGGGTATTGATGAGTATACCGGAGTTAGTGCTCCTACCGGTGACTGCCATATTGGCACGTATTTTTGTGCTGACGTGGCATTCACACCCCATCCCCCCACTTACACCTCCCCCCCAAACATACTAAAAATCGACAACAGTACATCATGGAGCAGTCCACACCAAACGCAATATTGCGTTGGGCGGTACTGACTTCCCTGATGCTGATGTTGTGCTGTTTGCGCATTTAGACGATGACATCACTCTCTTTGCGCTGGCCTTATACCCCGCAATGACGCAAGGCGTCATCGCTGGACGGACTGCTATTTTTTGAATATACCCCTAACTAAAGGACAACTATGCGTACTATTGCAACCGGCATCATTTTGAGTATGATGCTTAGTATTTTGGTCGCTTGTGGTGGCACCCCCGCCGCCGCCCCAGCCGCCACCGCCACCACCGCCGCCAGTAGCGAAGCGACGGCCGCACCCGCACCCAAGACACTCAAAATCGTCGCATCTACGAGCTGGGTCGCCGCTTTTGCCAAGGCTGCTGGGGCCACAGATATCACCGTCATTGCGCCGAGCAATCTGCAACACCCACCCGACTACGACCCCAAACCAAGTGACTTAGTCGCCGTCAACGATGCTGACTTTGTGTTGATGGCCGGGTTTGAAGGCTTTGCCAAGCGCATGCTAGAAGCGGTGGGTGGTGATAGTCCCAAGCTGATTACCGTTGCCACCGAAAACAGCCCCGACGCCATCCACAAAGAAGTCACCCGCCTTGCCGAGTTGTTTGGCACCCAAGATCATGCCAAAGCCTATTTGGCAGACTTTGACACCCAATACGCTGATTTGGCGGCCAAAGTCAAAACTCGTGTGGGCGACGCCAAACCGGTTGTTGTCACACAATTATTCATGACGCCGTTTGTCTTTTTTGCCGGCTTAACCCCAGCAGGGTCATACGGACCGATGCCGATGACGCCTGAAGAACTCAAAAAACTCAGCGACCTCAAACCGACCATGGTCTTTGAGAATTCACACATGCCCGCTGGTCAAGCAATCATCGAGGCCACTGGTGCCACCAAGGTTGATTTGATTAACTTCCCCGGCGACGATCTCGAATTGTTATCGGTATTTCGCAAAAACGCCGACACGTTGATTGCGGCGTTTGGGAAGGCATCCAGACCAAACTCGAAGCAGATCCACGGCTCAAAAGTATCACCGCCATCAAAAACAAAGCCTATGTGATTGTGTCGTACAACGAAGGTGGCGTCGAAACTCCACGCAATGTTGACGCCATCGAACGTATGGTAGATGGTTTGATCGCCCTCAAAAAATAACCAGCCCATCGTTACTTCGATTGTCTGTTATTTGGGGCATAGTGACCATGGCAATGGTCACTATGCCCCAAGAGGAATATCACATGCACACACACATTACTGCCGCTACAACAAGTAGCGAAGTACTTCTCAATGATCAGCGCCTACGGCGCCGCTATCGTGTCACCATCTTGATCTTAACTGGAGTCCTTTTTGCCATTGCCACAATCGGGATGTCGATTGGAGCGGTCAGTGTACCGTTTTGGCAAGTATGGGACATCGTATGGCATCATCTCCGCAATATCCCCATAGCAGATGAGCTACGGGGTACTGATTTAATTATTTGGGAAATTCGTGCACCACGGGTAGTACTGGGAGGCCTGGTTGGCGCCGGGTTAGCGGCTAGTGGTGTAGCAGTGCAAGCCATGGTACGCAACCCGCTGGCCGACCCCTATACATTGGGGATTCAATCTGGGGCGGCAGCAGGCGCAGTGGCAGTGATTTTTTTTGGTGGTGCGTTGCGTAGTGGGCTGATTTCTCCCGCAGTTGGGGGGTTCATCGGCGCACTCGTCACCTTACTACTGGTCTTTAGTTTAGCCCGGCAACGGGGACGCGTATCGTCAATGCGCTTGTTGTTAGTCGGCATTTCGCTTTCGTATGCGCTATCTGGTTTTACCACATTCATGCAATATGCCACCCACGACCCAGCCGGGCAGTCAGCAATTTTGTTTTGGATTATTGGTGGGCTCGGCGGTGCCGAATGGAGCAAAATCCCATTGATGGCAATCGTCTTAGGCGTCGCAGTGGTATTCATCTGGTATCGGGCACGCCAACTCAACGTCCTCGCAATAGGGGATGAGTCAGCCACTGCCCTCGGCATGCGTCCTGATCATCTCCGCGTACAACTTTTTGTGGTGTTGTCACTCGCAATTGCCGTCGCAGTATCAATAGTTGGTCCGATTGGTTTTGTCGGATTAGTTGTCCCACATGTAACTCGGCTCATTGTCGGTGCCGAACATCGCCGGGTTATTCCACTTTCGTTATTACTCGGTGCAATCTATTTAGTTGGCGTCGATGTCTTGGCGCGCTGGTTAATTGCCCCCAGCGAAATCCCGGTTGGCGTATTAACAGCCATTCTCGGTACGCCGTTTTTTGTCTGGTTAATTCGCCGCCGCGATGCCCTGGCTATCCGCGAAGGACAATAACCTATGCCGATAATACACACCCAACATATTTCGCTGAGTTTGAGCGGTACCCCCGTCGTTACCGATGTCTCACTCGAAGTGGGGCACGGTGAATTTGTGGGTATCGTTGGCCCGAATGGTAGTGGCAAAACCACACTATTACGGGGGCTCCACCGTGCGCTAAAACCGCAAGCAGGTGCGGTACTTGTCGGCATGGATGATTTATGGCAACTGAGTGCCAATGAGGCAGCCCGACGCATTGCCGTTGTCTCTCAAGAAAATCAAATCGGCTTTGACTTCACCACCAGCGAAGTCGCCGCCATGGGACGCATTCCCTACAAACAAGGTTTCGCTCGCGATAGCGACGCCGATCGCCAATTAATTGCCCAAAGCTTGAGCGAACTCGGTCTGGCGCCACTCGCCCATCGCTCGTTTGATGCCATGTCAGGTGGCGAGCGGCAACGCACCCTAATTGCCCGCGCATTGGTCCAACAAGCACCGATTTTGTTGCTTGATGAACCAACCAATCACCTTGACATCCACTATCAGCTTGATGTCTTACACCGCGTCCATTCACTCAAACTCACTACCATTGCCGCCCTACACGATTTGAATTTGGCAGCAGCCTGGTGCCAACGTATCTATGTGATTGACCGTGGCCAGGTTGTGGCGAGCGGCGCCCCACACGAAGCATTAGCCGCTGACCTGATTAGTCGGGTGTTTCGTGTGCAAGCGACCGCATTTACCCACCCCGTCTCAGGGAAGCATCAATTGCTGTTTGACCGTACAGCAGAGGAGGCATCATGACGACATTGATGCCGCCAGATGTGATACGGTTATGGCAACAATCACCCGTATCCGTACAACAAGAGCGCGCGCATTCAGCCGCAGTTACGACTTTTCACGATTTAGCGCACCCGGCGGTCATCACCCCGTTAATCCACCATATTCAACAACATGGGACCCTTACCCAACGCACCGCAACCCTCACGATTGTGCATTATATGGTTGGGGCACTCACCACACTCCTTACCCTGCCTTATGCCGCAACCGGTTCTTTTTTTGATGTAACTGCGCACGATATTGGGATGTACTTTGACACAAATGGCATGGTTACCCAATTTTGGCTGACTCCATCTGTCACTATTCATACCAAACAACCACTACCGACCCTTGTACACAAATTGCAAACGCTCATCATGCCTGTTTTTACCTTAATCTGTCGCCACGCCAGCCTCCCAGTCCGTGGCAGTCAAATCGTCATGTATGATGCGTTACGCCGGCATACCCGGCTTGCCCTCCAAAAAGCACACATCGCAGATCCCGTCTGGATTGCATCGCTTTTGGAAGCACTTGGAGATACGGGTACGCCTCCTCTGGTTACATTTGCCGTCCAGCCCGATACAGGACCAGTCATGCAGTGGGAGCAACCTCGTGTCTGTTGTGTGCTTGCCAAAACCACCGATGACCACAGCTGTCCCCATTGCCCCAAGCATGCGTTAGCGCACCGGATCGACGCCACCGAAGCATGGCTCCGCTCGATGTCTGATACTGATTTTCATCACCATACTGGACGAGCCCGACTATGACCAATTCTACTGCACTACACATCAGCAATCTCGTCTGTCGCTTTGGGAGCACACCGGTCGTCGATGACGTCAACCTCGCCATCGCACCCGGTGAACATGTGGCGATTGTTGGCAGCAACGGCAGTGGCAAAACCACCCTGCTCCGCGCGATCCTCGGGTTACACCCGATTTATGCGGGGCAGATTGTGGTTGACCATGTGCATGCCCAAAGCGCCGCTGATTGGCGGCAACGCCAACAACGAATTGCTTGGATGCCACAACGCCAAGCTACGGGTCAATTCCCGCTCCTCGTACACGAATTACTGGCTAGTAGTCGCAATCCCACCGTCGCACATGACATTGCAAGCCAACTCGAAGTAGGGATGCTCGCTGATCGCCCACTTCATGCCTTGTCGGGTGGACAATTACAACGAGTCTTTTTGGCACGTGCATTGGGGAGCATTGCCGGTGGTGCCGGATTGTTGTTGGCAGATGAGCCAACCGCTGCGCTCGATTTTGGTGGGCAAGCCGCCGTCGCAACAGTCATCGCCGCACAGCAGGTCACCGTGCTCGTCGTGACACATGACCGTACCATGGCCAGCCACTGTGGCCGCGTCATCGAAATGGCCAATGGCCGCGCCCGTGAGGTGACATCATGAATCTCGACACACTCGTAGGCCTCTTGCAACTCATTCCCGTGCAACGCGCAATTATTGCTTTAGCCATTGCCGGTGGCGCATTCCCCATTGTGGGGGTATGGATTATCGGTCTCAATATTGTGCCGGTACGCTTTGCCATGATGCATGTAGCCTTGCTCGGAATCGCGCTCGGCATGCTGATTCAATTAGAACCGACACTCGTCGGGTTGCTGTTGTGTGGGGTTACAGGCGTACTACTTGCCCCCCTCGCCAAACGCCCTGCCGGGCTTAGTGGTCCCATGGGACTGGTCATGACCATGGCTATCGCCGCCGCCCTGCTCGTATTATCATTGTCCGGCGTCAATGCCAACGGCGCATTTGAATTGCTTTGGGGTTCGATTTTGGCCACACGAACCATCGATGTCGTGATTTTGGCCATCGTCGCGACCATCATTATCGTCGTCTATGTGGTAAAAAAACGCGATCTTGCCTTGTTGCTCTATGATCGTGAAGTCGCGCTCTGCTCAGGTATTGCCGTCGAACAGCTCACCATGCTCTTGATGTTTGTCATCGCCGTTGCCATTGGCGCCGCTGTACACTTGACCGGCGCATTACTCGTTGATTCGGTCACGATTTTGCCCGCCATCGCTGCCCGTAATTTAGGGCGCTCGCTCCAGCACATGGTGTGGTGGGCCGTGGGCATCGGCATTGTCGGTAATCTACTGGGGTTCGGCTTAACTCTCGTGTTGAATCAACCCCCAGGCCCGTTGCTGGTCATCACAGTGGGACTTATCACCTTAGCAACATTCTTGCGGAAACGAGCATAATAGGAGGCCGCAATACGGGCGAATCCCGGCGCACATCGTGCGCCCCTGGACTGGACGTACGGGCGAATAACCGGCGCATTCCGTGCGCGCATGGACGTAGGGGCGAATAGTGGCGCATTCTATGCGCCATTTTTATTCGCCCCTACGGTTGCCGCGCCACGACCGCATCATATCGGGCGAATCCCGGCGCATTCCATGCGCGCATGGACGTACGGGCGAATAGCGGCGCACATCGTTTGCCCTTGAAGGAATGATCGGTGTGAGGTACACCCGATAGAGTATGTTCTGGCGCACCAAGACCGCTCTTCAGCAACAGTCCCCAGATTCCGCTCTCGTTGGCGGTAGCCCTCAACTTCAAG
>CAISXI010000284.1 GCA_903889425.1 uncultured Roseiflexaceae bacterium
CACCGATACCATCACCCACACCGATACCATCACCCACACCGATACCATCACCCACACCGATACCGATACCATCACCCATACCATCACCCATACCATCACCCATACCATCACCGATACCATCACCCATACCATCACCGATACCATCACCGATACCATCACCCACACCGATACCCTTCCTCCAAAGGGCGAATAGCTTTGGTATAGAAAGTACTTCCTCCTTCCAGCTTCATGCTTCCTAAGGGCGAATAGCTTTGGTACAGAAAGTACTTCCTCCTTCCAGCTTCATGCTTCCTACTTTTTTTGGCGTATGCAATACGCCAAAAAAAGGGTTATTATAGAGGGGTATATTTTTTGTGCATCCAAAGGAATCGCTCATGTCACAACCTATTTGTGTGCAGCTGTACACCGTCCGTGACGCCATGACTGCCGACTGGCGTGGTACGCTGAAGCGTGTGGCCCAAATCGGCTATGCCGGTGTCGAATTGGTGTATACCGACCAAATCCCCGCCAGCGAAATCAAAGCCGAGCTCACCGCCAACAATCTGTTGGTATCCGGTGCCCATGTCGGCATCGATTTTTTACGGGGTGACCTCGATAAAGTCATTAGCGACCTCAAATTGTTGGGTGCACGCTATGTCATCTGCCCGTGGATGGCACCGTCGCAACGGGGTGGTGCCGAAGATTGGCGCGCCTTTATGCGCGAATTCGAAGTGATTGGGCAACGCTGTCACGCCGCCGGTATGCAATTCCTCTATCACCACCACGACTTCGAGCTCGCCGACCTTGGTGGCACCAACGCCTTGACGATTTTGCTTGACGAAAGCGCCAAAGGCTTGATTAACGCCGAAATCGACATCTACTGGCTGGCATTTGCCGGCATGAATCCAGTCGACGTCATCGCCAAATACAGCGGGCGCATCCCCTGCTTGCATCTCAAAGACATGGCCGCCGGCTCACGCACCTTTGCCGAAGTAGGTCATGGCACCCTCGACATCCCCGCCATCCTCACCGCCGCTGACAAGGCTGGTGTCGAGTGGTTGATTGTCGAACAAGATGTCTGTCCTGCGGATCCCTTTGACAGCATTGCTAAAAGCTACAATTGGCTCAAAAACCACGGTCGCTAATCGGTAATTGCTCCAGCCGTCAGCATGCATCGGCGTGCTGACGGTTTTTTGTATGCGCTCCACAAAGCCCACGCGCTATTTCATTGCAGTGCGCCACATCACAATACAGATGCGCGCTATTTATTTTCAAAATTAAGCATAATCTCATAAATATCAACCTACTCTCGCTAGCAAATTCAAGTATAGTTATAGCAAGTGCATATAATCGCATCGACGGCGATGCATGATTCCATCACCCATTTGAATGATTCTAATTCATCCTGTTGGCGTGTATGTAATTCGTGTGTCGCTTGTATAGTTATATGTGAAAACAATCACATCTAGGAGTTATTCATGGCAACACGCGAATCTCGCGAAAAACTAAATGGCATGGGCATATCGGATACGGCCATCCGGCAACCGGTATTTATCACCATGATGATGTTGTTGGCAATTACCTTCGGGATATTGTCATACACCACATTACCCGTTAATTTGCTCCCCGAAATCAGTGTGCCGGTTGTGGCAGTCACCGTATCCTACCCAGGCGCAGGCCCAAGTAGTGTGGTTGACCAAGTTGCCAAACCAATCGAACAAGCCGTCAACACGTTGAGTGGCATCAAACACATTACGTCTACTTCAAGTGATGGCCAAGTAGTATTGGTGTTGGAGTTCAACGACGGTACCGACCCCACCCAAGCCGAACAGGATGTACGGAGCAAGGTGAATTCCATCCGCAATAGTCTGCCCCGCGACATCCGCGAGCCGATTTATTTTCGCTTTGACCCCAATCAAGCAGCGATTATTTCCGTTGCGATTTCACCAAAAACAACGACTGACCCATTGGTGCTGCGCGACATTATCGACAACGAAATTGTGCCCCGCTTGCAAAGCGCCACGGGCGTCGGTTCGGTCACAGTCCAAGGTGGCTTGACGCGCCAAATCAATGTCAACATGAAGCTCGATAAATTGCAGGCCTATGGCTTGATCCCCGCCCAATTGATTGGCGCATTGCAATCAGCCAATGCCAATTTAGGATTAGGGTCGATTACTGCCGGTAGCCAAGACATCAGCTTGCGGGCGCCGAGTATGCTCAACGGCATCGAAGACATCGGCACAATCCAAATTACCGGTAGCAACTACACCATTAATGATGTGGCGACAATTACCGAAGGGGTAGCCGACCAAGTCAACTACACCCGGCTCGATGGCAAAGATACCATTATTCTCGATGTGCGCAAGCAATCGGGCACCAACACGGTGCAGGTTGGGGATGCAGTCAAAGCACAATTAACCAAATTATTTGCGAGCCGTAGTGATTTGGACTACATCATTCCCCGCGACCAATCGGTGTCGGTGAATGAATCAGTGATTAGTTCAATCGAAGAATTGATTTTTGCAGCCATCGCAGCGCTGATTATCGTGTTTATCTTTTTCCGCGATGTGCGCAACACCTTGATTACGATGGCAGGGTTGCCGATTATTTTGATTGCCACCTTTGCCATCATGCCGTTCTTTGGCTTGACTATCAATCTGATTACGCTCCTCGCACTGTCGCTTGCGGTCGGGTTGGTGATCGACGATGCAATTGTGGTGCGTGAAAACATCTTCCGTCACACGGTGCGCGGCGAAAACGCCCGGGTGGCGTCAAGCAAAGGCACCGCCGAAGTATCATTGTCGGTGCTGGCGATGACGCTCACGATTGTGGCGGTATTTGTGCCGGTAACATTTGCCACTGGCACCACCGGGATTATTTTCAAATCCTTTGGTATTACGGTGGCCATCGCCATGATATTGTCGCTAATTGAAGCGTTTACCTTTGCGCCCATGTTGTCGGCCAATTTGTTCCGTGCCAAAGCGCAAAAACCCGAAGATCAGCATGCCGTAGCACATGTGATTGACATCGACGAAACCGACCCCAATGCCTCGTTGTTGCACGAAGCCAATGAATCGCCTGGGGCACTTGGTGAATGGTACGGCGAGTTGTTGCGTCGCAGTCTGTCAACCCGCCGCAATCGCATATTGGTGATGGTGGTGGCGTTGGCGGTATTGGTGGCGAGCTTCGGCGTCGCCGGCAAGCTCAAATTCTCGTTCTTCCCGAGTGAAGACAACCACGAATATATCATGGGCTTCGAAATGCCTCCTGGTACGACATTGAAAGAAACCAACGTGATGGCAATGCGCATCGAAGCAGTGTTGATGGCAGAGCCCAATGTGACGTCAGTCATCAGCAATATCGGCTTTGCCGGTAACCCCGAACGTGGTGAATTTAGTGTCAAACTCAAGGGCAAAACCGTCACCATTGATGCCCAAAACGAAGTGCGCGCCAAACTCGCGTTTGCACCAAGTTTGGCGTTTGGTGTGCCAAGCTTCCAAGGGTCAAGCACGGGCATCACCGGACGTACGTTGCAAGTGAGTGTGCAAAGCAATCGCCCACTCGAAGAACTCGCACCGCTCGCCGATCAGTTCCGTGCCAAAATACAACCAATTCCCGGATTAGTTGACCTTGCGAGTAATTATGTACCAGGCAAGCCAGAATTACGGTTACTCGCAGACCCCGCCCGTATCGGAGATTTGGGATTGACCAATCAAGATATTGCCTCATCGGTCCGTGCCTTGATTAACGGTGAGCGAGCAACGGTGTTGCGCCGCAACGGTATCGATACCGATATCGTGGTGCGCTTGCAACCAGATGATCGCAATGATGCGGCGACATTAGGCAACATCATCATTCCTACGCGTAGTGGGAGTGTGGCACTGAGCTCACTCGGACAATTCCAGTTGTCGAGTAGCCCTGTCACTATCCGGCGTTATGACCGCTTGAATCAGATTTTGTTGGGTGCCAATCTCGAAGAGCTCAACATCAACGATGCCCAAACCCAGGTCCAGGCAGCAGTCGCAGGCATTCAATTACCTCCCGATGTCACCTGGAGCTTCACTGGACAATCCCAACAACAAACCGACGGGTTTTCCTCGTTGATTATCGCCATGGCACTATCGATTTTGTTTGTCTACATGGTGCTTGCCTCACAATTCGGTTCATTTAGTCAGCCCGTTGTGATTATGTTGGCGATGCCATTCAGTTTCATCGGCGCGTTCCTTGGTTTGATTTTGACGGGCACTGACCTCGACATCACCGGTATGATCGGGCTGATCATGTTGCTGGGGTTGGTCACCAAAAACTCTATTTTGTTGGTTGACTTCACCAATCGCTTGCGCCGTGCCGGTGTCGAAAAGCACGAAGCATTGCGGGTGGCCGGTTCGGTCCGCTTACGCCCCATTTTGATGACCACCTTTGCAATCGTCGCCGGTTCGCTGCCAGTGGCCTTTGGGTTGCATATTTTCGGAACCGGACAGGGTGGCGAATTCCGGCGTGGCTTGGCCACCGTATTGATTGGTGGCTTGTTGACGTCGATGATTTTGACCCTGTTTGTGGTACCGGCCGCCTATAGTTTGTTAGAGTCATTTACCAGTCGTTTTGGGCGGAAGAATGACGACGACGATTTGGTCACAACCAAGTAATTCGTGCCTTGCACAATAGTTTTTATCCATACCCTAAAGGAGTAGGAAATATCATGTTACGCAAACAGTTCATTCGTAGTCTGATTATCAGTGGCATCGCCACCGGCCTAATTTCGTGCGCAAGCACCCCCGCTGCCACAAGCCAACCAACCACTGTCGCCACCGCCGCCGACCAACAACCAACACCCCAACCCACCATCGATGTGGGGGCTCTGGTGGCCACACCTGATACCGCGGCAACGGGTGCCATGACCACATCGGTGAGTGGTACGGGCGAAATCAAAACGCTCAATGATGCCGATCTCAACTTCCAAGTAACCGGTATCGTAGCCCAGATTTTGGTCAAAGAAGGTGATAGTGTCAAAAAAGACACGTTGATTGCCACACTTGATCCCGCCCTCTATGATCAACAAGTTGCCCAAGCCCAAGCCAATTTGGTGAGTGCCAAAGCGACCTTGGCCGGGTTCCAAGCCGATGGCCCTGACAGCCGCGCTGCCCAAGCCCAACTTGCCCAAGCCCAAGCCACCTTGGATGCCACCAAGCCAGGTGCCACCAGCGCCGATATCGAAGCGGCACAATTATCGCTCAATGCCGCCAAATTAAATTTGAAAAGCACCGGCGATCGTCTGTCATTGGCAAAAACCCAAGCCCAACTCCAGCTCGATTTGGTGAGCCAAACCGTGGCTCAAGCGACGGCCCAATTTATGAGTGATGAATTCAACTGGAAGTGGATCCAAGACAAGGGTACATATCCCTACAATCCATCAGCCGGTGGTCGTTCCAATCGCATCAACGACGCCAGCACCCGCCAATACGAATCAATCTATGATATTTCCAAA
>CAISXI010000285.1 GCA_903889425.1 uncultured Roseiflexaceae bacterium
ACGAATTTATTGCGCAACGGCGCAATTGGGCTGGCGCCATACGACAAATAACTCGGCTCGAGGTAGGGGTCCTCGATAAATGGCGCTTCACGGCGGGGGGCATAAACCCGAAAGTCTTTGATATTGCGCACCAGATAATCATTGCCACCCACATGGTCGGCATGATGGTGCGTCGAAATCGCAGCCACAAGTTGGAGCTTGGCCGCTTCACAGGCTCGCCGCAACAAGCGCCCCGCTTCTTTGTCGATGCCGGTATCAATTGCCACGGCAGTACCATCACCGACCACCACCACGCCTAGATTATTGGTGCCCGGCAGGTAGGCGGTGTGCGTGGTCAAAAACTGTAATTCACTCATGCAACCACCGTAATCGTACTGCGGGCAAATGCCGCGCATCGAATGTTTCACTGTCGACAGAGGGTAAATAGGTTTGCAATACCTGTAGTTGCGCCACCACATCAACCAAATCAATCCCTGTCGTACCCGTTGCTTCGGCAATCAATACTTGAGCACGCGCCAACAATAACCGTGGTGATGCCGTAAATCCTAAATGCAATTGTTTGACAATACTCGCAAATTGCACAAAAGCTTTATGTTCTGAATCACGGTGGATCAACCACGATTCTTCAAACAACAACAAGGCATCGAGCCATTCACCACGATTAAAACAATTGACCGCATCACGAAAATGAATATCACTTATCGTGTCGGGCATTTCGTTGCTCCTGTGCTTTTTTGAATTCCTCGGCTTGTTGCTGTGCGGCAATTTGCAATTGCACCGCTTCACCTTTGAGGGCAGCCCGCACCAAAAAGAACCCCGCCACCGCCATACAACCAAATGCCACCGCAGCAATGATTGGCTGTACGCTATCAACCGCCAACCCCAAGAGTCGGGCAAGCCCATTGACGGCCAATATCGCTGCAGCCGCCGTGGCTGCCCGCATCGCCCAGGCCCGATTCACTTGACCATTGATTTGAGCGCGGCGACTCATCTGACCCAACAACAACGTCGCAACAACCGACACAATAACAGGAAATATTAATGATTGCATAGGTCCCTCTTCTATAACAGATTTCACCTATTATATGCACAAAACAACGACGCTGATATGTTTGCGCATATCAGCGTCGTTACGCACGGCCATTTTTTAATGCTACCCTAATTTTTGACCACGATACTGCAGTGCCTCTGCCACATGCACCGCCCGCACCACATCTTCACTCGCCAAATCGGCAATCGTCCGCGCCACCCGAATCACGCGGTAATACGCCCGAGCTGATAACATCAGTTTATCGACTGCAAGTTCCAACAACCGCATGCCATCAGCATCGGGCATCGCCACGCGCCGCAATTCAGATACCGTCAAATCGGCATTCCCACTCATTTGCCCACGGGCATATTGCGTCTGGCGCGCATTGACGACTCGCGCCCTAATGACCGCCGAAGACTCACCGTACGCCACACTCAACAAATGCTGTGACTCTACCCGTGGCATATCAAGGTGCATATCAATGCGGTCGAGAATTGGTCCACTAATCCGGCGATTGTAACGCTCAACGGCAACTGGATTACAGGTACAAGCCCGATCACGATCACCACGCCACCCACACGGGCAGGGATTACGCGCCGCCACCAACAAAAAATTCGCCGGCAATACTAACGACCCATGCGCCCGACTAATGGTGATACTGCGATCTTCGAGGGGCTGACGCAGGACTTCGAGCTTGACCCCAAATTCTGGAAATTCATCCAAAAACAAAATTCCCCGATGTGCCATCGTCACCATACCTGGACGGATCCGTCCTGCCCCGCCACCTACCAACCCTGCTTGTGACGTGGTATGGTGCGGCGCACAAAACGGACGCACACTGGGCATACGGGCCTCACGTGCCAGTAATCCTGCCACGCTTTGGATTTTGGCGACCTCGATGGCCTCAGATTCACTCAATGGTGGCATGATGCCCCATAATGCCCGTGCCATCATGGTTTTGCCCGCCCCTGGTGTACCGGTAAACAAAATATTATGTCCACCAGCAGCCACCACTTCGAGCGCCCGCCGGGCATGTTGGTTGCCACGCACATCGGCAAAATCGACCATATCGCTAGTAATTGGTGCAGTTATTGGTACCGGTGGGAACGCAGGCAATTGACACTTTCCTTGTAAATAATCACATAATTCTTGTAAATGCCGACACGGCAACACCGTTATCCCTTGTACCAACGCCGCTTCGGCCGCATCACACGCCGGCACAACCACCTGCGTCAAGCCTGCTTCACGGGCCGCGATCACCATCGGCAATACCCCGTCTGTATGGCGCAAGCTGCCATCAAACCCCAGCTCACCCAAAAAAACCATCTGCGCAATATCCGCATCAACCTGCCCTGTGGCGTGCAAAATCGCCATCGCAATCGGCAAATCATAGGCAGGTCCTGCTTTACGCAAATCAGCAGGTGCCAGGCTCACCGCGACTCGCCGCATCGGGAATTCCATCTGCGAATTACGAATCGCCGCCCGCACCCGTTCACGACTCTCTTGTACCGCGGTATCGGCCAAACCCACCACCGCAAAATAGGGCAAGCCACCGGCAATATCGACTTCTACCGTTACTGGCACACCGTCAAGCCCTTTGATGGCACAACTCATTACCCGAGCGAGCATAACATACCTCCTTTCGCACAATCTATACGGGTATACCGTTTTGTGCCCTCCAAAAGGTACGCAATTTACCCACAAAAAACCGCGACGTAATCACGTCGCGGTTTCGTAACAGCTTTAGCGCAACACTATTATTCCTCTTCGGGAAGTTCGTCGTAGTACGCGGACAAGCCACTCACCATCGCTTGTACCAACAAGGGCGTGGTTGATTCGCTCATCAGGGTCATGTACGTGTTTTGGGCGAGAAGTACTGCCCCTTCGACATTGTTTTCGTTGATGAGAATAGGCAAAAACCGTTGCGCTTGCTCGGCAATTGCCCGCCGAATCCGCGCCGATCCGATTTCGCCAATCGAATGACGAATGTAGTCAGTAAAGGCCGGATCATTTTCGTCTTCGACAATCGGTGGTTCACCAATCGCATCAATCACCGTGGCAACCAACCAACCATCGAGTGCGAGTGGGCGGAAGCGGTCGTGACGAAAGAGCGCCAAACTCAAGCGATGATACGCTTCAACATCAGGAACATTTGCCACTACGATATTCCGTGAATTACGCGCAACTTCCATGGCATCACGTAACGCCACCAATTCGGCTTTTTGGGGCTCGTGTTCAATCCACGTCCCTGCGCAACGAGTATAGGCAGCATGGGTGTAGGCTGTCGAACGCCGGGGTGGATGGATGGGTGCTGACATGTATGCTTCCTCATTCAGTACAACTCTGCTTGTAGTGTAATAGAGGTCACCGTTTGACGCAAATCAAATTGGAAAAATTCTGTAATGCTTGTATTTTATGTCTACTAAAAAAGACTATTACCCCTATACTACTGCGATACACCATCCAAAAATGTTTCGTGATGCCAAAAAACCACGAGGGTACGACGAAACATTGTATAATTTCATCAGTTATCCAATGTCGAAAGGATTTATTTCATGTCTGCAGCACCCGGACAAGTCGCCCAAGTCGCCTGCCCTAGTTGCCAGACCCCCATGCGGGTGGCAATTGTCAATATCATCGATGCCGAAGCCCAGCCCCATCTCAAAAGCCAACTCCTCGGTGGCCGCCTCAACGCCAGCAACTGCACCAAATGTGGCGCACCAGTCATGTTGGCCGCCCCATTAATTTATCATGATGGCAGTAAGCAGTTTTGTTTCGTGCATATCCCCCAACAACTACTCGCAAGCGCCAAAGGGGTCGAACTCGAACGCTTCGTCGGCAGTGCCACCAATCTGCTCATGAACGAACTCCCCCCCGACGCCCCCAAAGGCTATCTGCTCGCCCCCAAGCGGTTTTTGACCATGCAGACACTGGTTGAAGCGGTATTTGAAGGGGACGGCATCACCAAAGAAATGCTCGAAACCCAGCGCAAACGGGTCGACATCATGAGCCAATTGCTCGACGCCATGAGCCAAGGCGAGGTGGCACTCCATGCCGCACTCCAAGCCAATCAAGCCGATATCGACGAGGAATTCGCCAAAACCCTCGCCGCTTTTGTCGATGCCAGTCGCATGAGTGGCGACCCCGAAGGCATTGCCCAACTCAGTGCCCTGCAATCCAAAATTGCCCAATTTGCGGGTGGGGCAGCCACCTTTGCCTACGAAACTCTAATTACCCAGCTCCTCGCCGCTGGTGATGAAGCAACCGTGACCCAATTAATCACCACGAACCAAGAAATCATCGACTATACCTTTTTTGATATTGTCACCAATCGTATCAACGACGCCACCACGGACGGCGACGAGTCACTCGCCAGCCAGCTCACGGCCATGCGTGACCAAGTCATCGAAACATTCCAACAACTCCAAGCCGATCTCGAAGCCTCCTACATGCAAGCCGGTCAAGTACTCGATGCCGTCTTTGATGCCGAAGACCTCGTGGCAGCCCTCACCGCCCATTTGCCGTTGCTCAACGAAACCTTCGATATCCTCGTGGATGGCCAACGTACTATGGCCGAACGGGCCGGCGACATAGCGGCAGTAGAACGCTTACAGACCATCGCTGAGCTCACCATCCAAGTCAAAGCCGAGGCCCTTTCGCCCGAAGAACGGGTCGTCCAAGCCTTGATTACTGCCGAAAACCCCACCCGCTACATTCGTGAAAACATCAGTGACATTACCGGTGTTGTGGTCAAACGGCTCAACGAATTATCTGAAGAATACACTACCAAAGGCAAAACCGAAGAAGCCGATCGCGTCAAACGCATCGCCCGCGAAGCCGGAGCAATGCTGTTTTAGTACGCATCACACAGGAGGGTTGCGATGTCGCCCTATACTCATCGACCACTCCGTAATACCAGTGAATTCATCGCCATGCAGCAGTTCACTGCCCGCATGGTAATCCAACAGGCCCCCTACTATATCTGCCAGCCCGGTGATTTGGCGTGGTGGCGCGGCGCCACCCCCGACGATAGCGGGCTGGCCGGGATTCGGCTATGGGAACGCGACGATATCATCGTCGGCTGGACCTGGGAGACCGACGATCAAGTGGACAGCCTCTACGATACCCGCTACCCTGACCTGTGGCCGGCAATGGTCGCCTATGTGGCACAACACACGGCACCAACGGTGTCACTCTGGGCTTTTGAAAAAAATCCTACCCGCCATGCCGCATTAATTGCGCATGGCTATGCCCAGCAACCGTTAGCACTCAACCAGCATTATCAACCCACGGCGCGCGCACCAATATTTGCACTCCCCGCTGGTTGGACAGCTACCACTCTGCGCGAAGCAGATGTACCGCAGCGGGTATTAGCGCAACGCAGTGCCTTCAAAAGCACCATCATGACCGAGGAGCGCTACAATTTTTCACGGTCGCTCCCCAGTTACACCCCCGAATGGGATATGGTGGCGGTCAATGATGCTGGCGAAATCGGCGCGTTTTGTACCGTGTGGGTCGATGACTGGAGCAATTACGCCTTGTTTGAGCCAGTGGGATGCCGCCAAGAACATCAACGTACCGGACTCACGCGGGGGCTAATCAGCACGACGCTGCAACGGTTGGCCAATGCCGGCATTGCCCACGCAGCGGTGATGAGTGATGGAAATCCAGACAATCACGCCCGCTTTTTTTATGCCGCTTGTGGCTTTCAATTCGTCGATCGCTTTGCGGTTTGGTTACGCACAAGCACCAATATGCCGCAGATTGGGGTCTAACACACCGCAGTATGCCGGTACCGTGCAAATCACGGGCATCAAAAGAGGCATCGTGGTATAATTTACCTCAGTATAAAATTTGTGGTGATTGGAGCCATCATTCATGAATCTCTGGCATGAATTAGACCCGGGTCCGAGTTGGCCTGAAGTCATCCATGTTGTCGTCGAAATCCCCAAAGGATCACGCAACAAGTATGAATTTCATAAGCGTACCGGAGCATTCAAGCTCGATCGTGTACTCTATTCGGCAGTACATTACCCGGGTGATTATGGCTTCACACCACAGACGTTCTATGACGACGAAGACCCCCTCGATGTCTTGGTAATGACCAATTTACCGACGTTCACTGGATGTATTGTCGAAGCGCGTCCGATTGGCATGTTCCGCATGCTCGACCGTGGCGAGCCCGACGACAAAATCTTGGCAGTTTTGCATTACGATCCGTTTTTCTCTGACTACACGGACTTCCGACAGCTTCCGAGTCACTATATCCGCGAAGTCGAACACTTCTTCACGGTGTACAAAGACCTCGAAGGTGCCCGGGTCGAGCCCCAAGGTTGGGAAGATGCTGATGTCGCCAAAGAACGTATCCGTTATTCGGTCAACAAATACTGGGACATGCGGGCTGGGCGCGTCGCCAAAACGTCACATGGGTAGTGAGGTATCCTCTGACGCATTCATCCGCATCTGACCGTGATCAGCGCACTGCTTATTCGGCCGGCGGAATTGTCTATCGGGTAACACTACACCGCACCGAAGTCGCCATGATTTCAACCCATGGCGGCAAACGGTGGGGGTTACCCAAAGGTCATATACGTCGAGGCGAAACCGCTGAAATGGCCGCCGTCCGCGAAATCGCCGAAGAAACCGGGCTCAATGGGGTAGTTGTGCAACACCTCACCACCATCGAGTATTGGTTTCGCATCAACGTTACCCGCATTCACAAGTACGTTGACATTTTTTTGGTGCGCTATGCCAATGGCGAAATCACCCCGCAACAAAGCGAGGTCGATGACGCCTGTTGGATTTCGATGGAGGAAGCTATCACCAAAGCCAGCTTCCAACGTGAACGCGAAGCGCTCCAACTCGCCGCCAACATTTTGCGCAAAACAAAACCAGCGCTACCATGAACATGGTAGCGCTGGTTTGTATCGTTATACCCTAATCGACGGTACTGCCGCCACGCAACGTGGCACCCAGCAAGTCGCGATTGAGGCGGCTGATGAAGTGCAAGCCGATTTCTTTGGGGCAGGCTGCCGTACATTCCCCAATGTTGGTGCAGCCACCAAAGCCTTCGGTATCCATTTGGGCGACCATTTTGAGTACCCGTTGTTGGCGCTCTGGTTGACCTTGGGGCAACAACCCCAAATGACCAACCTTGGCCGACGTAAACAACATGGCGGAAGCATTGGGGCAGGCTGCCACACAGGCACCACAGCCAATACACTGTGCCCCTTCAAATGCCAAATCGGCGTTTTCTTTGGGGATGGGCGTGCCGTTGGCATCAGGAGCGCTGCCGGTGTGTGCCGAAATAAAGCCACCGGCCTGGATGATGCGGTCAAACGACCCACGATCCACCATCAAGTCTTTGATGACGGGGAAGGCGTTGGCGCGCCACGGCTCAACCGTGATGTTGTCGCCATCCTTGAATTTGCGCATATGGAGCTGGCAGGTGGTGGTGGCGAGTTGACCGCCATGGGCCAACCCGTTAATCACCACGCCACACGACCCACAAATGCCTTCGCGACAATCATGATCGAAGGCGATTGGCACTTCGCCTTTGGCCATCAATTGCTGATTGAGGGTATCGAGCATTTCGAGGAACGACATGTCAGGTGACACATGATCCACTTGATATTTTTCCAAGCGCCCTTTGCTACTGGCATTTTTTTGGCGCCATACGTTTACGGTAATCTTCATGACTGTCTCTCCGCTCTACTTGTAGCTACGTTGGGCCAAATGGATGTTTTCGAAGTGCAACGTTTCGCGATGCAATACGGCTTTGCTGGGCTCGCCGGTATGTTCCCACGCAGCCACATAGCAGTAATCATCGTCGTTGCGCAACGCTTCACCATCCGGTGTCTGGCTCTCTTCACGGAAGTGGCCACCACACGATTCGGCGCGTTCTAAGGCATCAAGACACATCAATTCGCCGAGTTCGATGAAGTCAGCCACGCGGCCAGCTTTTTCGAGTTCTTGATTGAGGTCATCACCGCTGCCCAATACCCGCAAATCGGTCCAAAACTGCTGGCGCAATTCGGGGATGCGTTGCAATGCATAGCGCAACCCTTCGTCGGTGCGGGACATACCACAGTATTCCCACATGATTTTGCCCAACTCACGATGGAACGAATCTACCGTGCGGGTGCCTTTGATGTCGAGGAACTTCTGGGTCAGGGCCGTCACCGATTGCACTGCTTCTTGGACGGCACTATGCGTAGTGTCGACCTTTTCGAGGCCGCCTTGGGCCAAGTAGTTGCTAATCGTGGCTGGCAACACAAAGTACCCGTCAGCCAAGCCTTGCATCAAGGCACTGGCACCAAGGCGGTTGGCGCCGTGATCCGAGAAGTTGGCTTCGCCACCCACAAACAAGCCGGGGATGGTCGACATCAAGTTGTAGTCGACCCACAAACCGCCCATGGTGTAGTGGACGGCTGGGTAGATACGCATTGGGCCCTTGTAGGGGTTTTCGCCAGTAATCCGTTCGTACATGTCGAACAAATTGCCGTAGCGCTCGCGCACCGTGCTTTCACCCAAACGCTTAATGGCTGCGGTAAAGTCGAGATAGACACCGAGGCCACCAGGACCAACGCCACGGCCTTCGTCACAGACGATTTTGGCAGCCCGTGAGGAAATATCGCGGGGTGCCAAGTTACCGTAGCTGGGGTAGCGGCGCTCGAGGTAATAATCGCGCTCGTCTTCGGGGATTTTATCGGGTGACCGGGGGTCTCCCGCCTTGAGGGGCACCCATACGCGACCATCGTTGCGCAGTGATTCCGACATCAAGGTCAGTTTGGACTGATGATCACCACTCACGGGGATACAGGTGGGGTGAATTTGGGTATAACAGGGGTTGGCAAAAAAGGCACCACGCTTGTGGGCTCGCCACGTGGCCGTGACGTTACACCCTTTGGCGTTAGTCGACAAATAAAAGACATTGCTATAACCGCCCGTCGCCAAAACGACGGCATCGGCCAAATGTGATTCGATTTTGCCGGTGACCATGTCACGCGTCACAATCCCACGGGCGCGACCATCAATTACGATGACATCGAGCATTTCGGTGCGCTCGTTGAGGTCGACATTGCCGGCTGCCACTTGGCGGCTCAAGGCTTGGTATGCACCCAGCATCAACTGCTGACCGGTTTGACCACGGGCATAGAACGTGCGTGATACCTGGGCACCACCAAACGAACGATTGTCGAGGTAGCCGCTATATTCACGGGCAAATGGGACCCCTTGGGCCACACATTGGTCGATGATATTGACGCTTAGTTCGGCCAAGCGATAAACGTTGGCTTCACGGGCACGGAAGTCGCCACCCTTGATGGTGTCATAAAACAAGCGGTACACACTGTCGCCGTCATTGCGGTAGTTTTTGGCGCCATTGATGCCCCCTTGGGCGGCGATGCTATGGGCGCGACGGGCGCTGTCTTGATAACAAAACGCCTTAACGCTGTAGCCCATTTCGGCCATGGTGGCAGCAGCAGCGCCACCAGCCAAGCCCGTCCCAACCACAATTACCGTATATTTACGGCGGTTGGAGGGATTGACGAGTTTCATTTCGAACTTATGCTTGGACCATTTTTGTTCGATTGGTCCAGCGGGAATATTGGCATTGACCCGCGCATCGGTATATTCTACCGGCAGGCGTACATCAACTTGCGGCTTAATCTCTGTCGTCATTTTGACACTCCCCATCTTCCTGCGCTGACCTACTTAATGATACCCAACAACACCACCACGGGAATAGCCGCAAATCCGACAAACAATCCGATCCCCGACAACACGGCCAATCCCCGGAACAACTTATCATTGCGCCGATTGTTGAGTCCGAGTGTTTGCGTCGCGCTCCACACGCCGTGATACAAGTGCGTCCCCAAGGCCGCCACCGCCAACAAATAAACCCCAGCCATTAGCGGTTGCAATTGGAAGCCGCTTACCACGTTGTGGTAGGGCTCACCTTCGATAAATTGGGGGTGTACAGTGCCAATGGTGAAGTGCATCAAGTGATAAATCACAAAGAAAAAAATCGCCGTCCCGCCCCAACGCAACGTCATCGATGCAAACGATGCCTGCTTGCGTTTGACTTTTTTGTAGGCCACAGGGCGACCTGCAGAATCGATGCGCGTCAATTGGATTGCGGCACTGACATGCAAAATCAATGCAACTGTCAATACAATCCGGATAAGCCACAAAATCGTCCCTGCTGGGAGCGCTGGTTCACCAACTACCCGCAAAAAATGCGAATACTCGTTGAATCCTTTAGGACCTTCAAATATTTTGAGGTTCCCAATCATGTGGACGATTACAAAACCATACAGGATGACACCCGTCACTGCCATGATGGCTTTTTTGCCAATCGTCGAGCGATACAGAGTCATTGCAGCCGCCATATTGCGTCCTTCTCTTGCCTAACCCATGCGCAGATTGTGATGGGATTCACCATAAAATCTGAATGATTATAACCGGAATCCACTCGATTGTCGAATTGCGTGCCGCGCAGAATCTTACGAAAAACAATGTTTTTTCTTATGCTTCCTCATGCTATTTATTATCTCGCACAGGGTACGCAGAGGGCACACAAGCCCCAACGTCATTCCATGACCACGGTCGTGGAATCTCCTAGGGTTGCCTATTCAATTCCCTCCCATACGAAATGTGTTGTAGCTCGCACAACAAACGCAGAGGGCGCGGAGATTCTTTACTATCGTTGTACCTGTCTATACGAGATACACGATGTCTCATGATGAGGTACAAAGACAAAGGTTTTGGTAAATCAGTATGATTTACGGTGATGTAGCATCACACCGACGAGATTTCCGTCATCTTCCCAGCGTCCACGAGGTAGCTCTGCAGTATCGTACCAGTCTCATCGACACACGTCACTGTAATATTGTTGGCCTGTGCAAGCCATGCCTCACAGGCAAGAATTTCTGGTGAAAAATCATCTATGCACGTGGTCTTTTCCCATACTTTAAGTGACTGATTCCACTTGTAGTTATGCTGTTTAATTGCATCTTTAACAGGATATGTATCTCCTGTAAGGCGAATGATCATGTCACTACTCGCTAGCGTATCAACCGGTATTAATGTATTAATCGCTAGTTCCTTCACCTTGAGCCCACTTATCGCCGACACCAAGAACGGCGACATACTCTGCCGACGTGTCACGATATAGAGCTTCTTACTGGCACGCGTCACACCGACATAGAACAATCGGCGCTCATCCTCGATGATTTGCTCGAGTGTGTCACCCAAAATTCGCCCAAATATCCATTGTGCATGAATCATAGGATATTGCTGTTCGGTCACGTTCCACAAAATAATCGACTCTTGCTCAAGCCCCTTGTATCCATGGGTGGTGGAATGCAGCAGTTTAACCTCATCTACATTCATGAATAACTTACGTATCTTGGGAAACACGTCCTCAAGAGGTGCGGATGTACGACTGAGCACCGTCACATTGTTTTTGTAATACGCATGAACATACAAGAGTCGCGACAACGCGGCGAAATCATATCTATACCGACCAAAGTATTCGGATTCTTTATCATTACTGACAAAATCATCGATATATACCATGACAATTAAACCTGATTGTGACTGTGCCACCTTGGCAGGCACACCACGCCCCTGCATAACGGCATTCCCCAACTCGACAATCCGCTGTGCTGATCGATAATTCGAGGTGATATGACAGACCGTACGAGGGCCAATATAACGCTCAAAATCAGTAAAGTAACGCGTATCAGCACCAGCAAATCGATTAATCGCCTGCCAGTCATCGCCCACACAAAACAGTTGCATCGTCGGGTTCATACCACGCATCGCCGAGAGCAGTTCGTAGAACAGCAAACTAAAATCTTGAAATTCATCAATCGACAAAAACCGTGTCTGCGTTATGTTGCCGTGGCTATGCCGCTTGGAGAAATCGCTTTTGCCCTCACGTATCTGATGCGTCGCTCGCTGCATTAATGTACTGAAATCAATCAAACTATATTCGTCACAGTAGTCAATATATTCTTGATAAATCGTACGGGCCAGCTTGGCAAACTCGACCTCAAGATTGCCTTTGGTTAGTGATTGATGTGTCAAAATGAGTGTATTAAGATCGGCCGGACTAATCAAAAGCTGCCGACATTTTTGGATAAAGCCGTTCATCAACCGTGAAAAACTACCGACCGCACGGTCTTTAATCAGTTCCCAGATCTCATCATCATCTAACTGACGGAATGAGATATCGTTTCGCTCCAAGATTGCATACATCTGTTGTTCAAATGTGTGGGTGTCTTTGATATGGTCAGGTGTCAACTCGATTAACTCAAGATTCTTTTGACTATGGTATGCATTTCGCTTCTGTTCAAACAGTTCATCGTAATCAGTGTTGCCTTGTAGGCCAGCATATTCGATGACAATTCGTTTTTTGTCTTTCCATATCGAAAAATCAGGGCGATACTGTACGTTGCCAATTACAATATCACTCTCATACTTATAGTCTACATTATGTGAAAACAAGAAATCCGCAATCTTTTTCTCTCCATATGATTTGACGGGATGCCCTTGGAGTGACAAATTGACAATTGAACGCCTGTACTCCAAAAACTCTGCTTTGCTCAAACCATATTTATTATCTTCGATATCAATCCACTCATCACGGAAGTACTGCAACATCAGCTGTCTAATCGAATGCCCTTGTGCATCATAGTCACGGATATGTTCATCGATTAGCGATTGTAATGTTTTACTTTGAATGGCACCCTCGGGATCACGCGTATCATAAATAATCGTTTCACTAGGATGCACGATATTATGCACCAACCCATGGAATGTCATAATAAACGGCAGTGGAATCTCTTTCCCTGTCCGGAGGTGTGTCAGCGCATCCTGTGAGATTGCGACTTCGTCAATTTGATTACGGCGCGTCTTGGCACGGCGTTCACGCTTAAATTGTTCATATTCAGGGATAACTTTAGGATACAACAAGCGCAACAGGCGCTCGCGCATTTCGTGCGCTGCTTTGCGATTAAACGCCAGCATCATTATTTCATTGGCCTGCACCCGGCAGTGTTTTATCAAAAAGAAGACGCGATACACCAGTGTCGACGTTTTGCCGCTACCAGCCCGCGCAATCACCTGTACATTGCCATGCACTGACCCAATAGCGTTGAGTTGATCATCGTCAGGTTGTGTAGCGCCATCAGGCAGATATTGCTCAAACCACTTCCGCAAAAATGCCGTTTTAATTGTACGCAACTCAGATTGCAGTAGCACATCTTGCTTATTAAATGCTATATCGACTGCTAAGAAGTCGTTTTGACAGAGTGATTTAAGCATTTCTTTGACACTGACTTGCATTTCTTTGAGTCTAGCTGCTTCTAATTCTTCACGATCAATCACTGTTTTTTTTATTTTTTCTTCACGTGCGACTGATTGATTACGCCATTCATTTGCTTGTTCTTGCACATAGTCGGGGCGCGCAGTCACTCGTTTCACATACCGTTCAATATAGTCCGGGCCATTAAACATGATTTGTCTATACTCATTGGTCCCCCAGCCCACAATAGTTCCATCACGTTGTTGAGCCAACGCATGCATTTCACCCGCTGCAATTGATACAAATTCGTTACCAACAGTGTTGATTTGCACAGGCATCATATTACGATTGCCCCAAACAATCACTCTACCATCATTTGTCAGCGCCATTGAGTATTGATATCCAGCAGCAATTTGTGTGATGTTTATCGCATTTACAGGGACAACACATTCGCCACAAAAATCTTCGCCCCACGCCACTACTGAGCCATCTGCCCTTAATACCAAAGAATGATTACCGCCTGCTGCGATTGCAATCACATCTGTTTGAGCCGCCTTAGGTATAGCACATTGACCGTATCGATTATCGCCCCAAGCCCGTACCTCACCATTATGGTTCAATACCATCGTATGAAAGTGACCAGCCGAGATGCAACAAATATCGCTCATTTTTTTAGAGTTTTTCTGTTGTTCACCACCATACTTACTAAAATTGTTTGTATTAAAATCCTCCACGTTGCGCTGCATGTGTGTATCACTGACATTATTGTACAATCGTCCTACTTCAATCTGATAATACTGATTACTACCCCACGCATAAACATCCCCTTGTTCGGTAAGTGCAACAGAGTGCACCTTCCCTGCTGAAACAGCCACGCATTTCGATGATATTTGAGGAACATTCAATTGACCATGTTGATTACTACCAGTTGCAATTATTTTCCCATCAAGTGTCAGAAATAATTTGTGTTTAAAGCCAACAGAAGCATCGACAATATACTCATTTTGTATGATACGATCTGCATTATCACACCACACATCACCATTCATCGTTATGAACAACGAATCGTAATAACGAGCAACCAATTTCCACAATCTATAACCGTATAACACATCATACGGCGCTCCACACGCATCACATACACCGTTTAACTTGGTATTGATAGCATGACATTTCGCACACTGCCATAACGGTAATGTCTCATAGCCTTGGGTATTATTTTTCTGCATAACATCCATTCTATTCTATGTACGCTAATTTACGCCAACTTCTGACCATCGTCATATTTACCATTAACCCAATCCTACCACACTTGAAATTATCATCGTCTTCGTAAGCGACTTCATCAATATTAACTCATGTTTCGCTCTCTAGATCAAAGCCATGCCAATATAATCCGTTCGGTAGCAAGCCGAGGAGATTCCACGCTACGGGTGCATGCACCCGGCATGTAATGACGCTTGGTGTAGTACTTCATACTTCATACTTCATACTTCATACTTCATACTTCATATGCTATGCTCGTATCATGCAAAAACTGCTTATCCTGCTGGGCATCATTATCGCCATCAGCGCCACCATCAATACATTTGTGATACGACGGCAGGTGGCGCCTTTCGCGCTCCCAAAGCCACAAACTGTCATCGCCACCAACCCCAAAGCCGCCGTCCATACCCGCTTGACGGGTGTGGGTGATGAAGTATTCATTGCCCACCAGCTCGATTTAGTGGCGGCTATGGGCACCCCGTGGATTGTCGAACTGTTTCCGTGGGCCTATGCCCAACCACGCTCGCAATACGGCTATGATTGGCGGGGGTTTGACATGGTCATCGATCATGCCCACGCCCGCGGCATCACCGTCATCGCCCGCCTCGATATCGTACCCGCCTGGGCGCGACCCACCAATAGTAGCGATCGCTTTTTGGCACCCCACATGTATGCAGCCTACCGCGATTATGTGGTGGCATTTGCGCAACGCTACCATCAACGTGGCGTCACCCACATCATCATTTGGAACGAACCCAACCTGCAATTTGAATGGGGTGGCCGATCCCCTGACCCCGAAGCCTATGCCCAACTCCTCGCCACCGTCTATCCCGCCGTCAAACAAGCCACCCCCGCCGTCACCATCATCGCTGGCGCATTGTCCCCCGGCGCCACCCTCGGCGACAACGCCGAAGTGCGCCTCGGTGACCGCGAATACACCACCCGCTTCCTCGCTGCCGGCGGCGGACAATTCATCGATGCCTGGGGCGTGCATGCCTACGGCGGCCAATTGCCACCCAATGACCCTCCCCAGTGGGATGTGGTCAATCTGCGGCGCGTCGAACTCATCCATCAATTACTCATAAGTTATGTCAATAAACCAATATTCATTACCGAAGCAGGCTGGAACGACGCGCCGCGCTGGCAACTCGCCATCACCCCCGCCCAACGCATCCGCTGGAGCATCGCCGCCTATCAGCAAGCCCAACAATGGCCATGGCTCACCGTCTTTACCTTATGGCAATTCGGCCTGCCGGCCCCAACCCACACCTACCAAGACGGCTGGCTACTCATCGCCGGTGACGGCACACCCCGGGCGATTTATGCTGAGTTAGCGCAGGCACTAACCCAAACCCCGCCGTAGCGCACTGCGCCACGACGGGGTTGTGATAGATATTCGCACAAAGAATAATTTAGATTATTCCTTGACCCAAAAAACCTCGGCCTCATCATCGAAATCATCGCTATCCCACGTTTCGATAAACGGTTGTTCTTCGAGCGGTACGGCGACAATCGACGGCTTATTGGCGGGCTGGCGGCGCTTAGAGGGCTTGACCTCATCGGGATTGCGCTCAGCGCGACCACGGAAGACAATTTTGATAGGCGTCCCAATATACCCAAACTTCTCACGCAAACGATTCTCGAGGTAGCGGGCATAGCCCCAGTGAATCATTTTGGAGTCATTGGCAAAGAACAAAAATACCGGCGGATTGACTTGGGGCTGCGTGGCATAATAGATGCGCAAATGGGCGCCCACTTTAATCGAAGAAGGTGGATGCTCAAACAACGCTTGGCGCAGCAAGGCATTGAGTTGTGACGTCGGTACTCGCTTGCGGCGTTCGTCCGCAATCGCCAAGGCCGTCGGCAACACCTGATCTACACGTTGACCGGTTTTGGCTGAGATAAAAATCAACGGTGCATAGGGAATGAACTTAAACGCCTCGCGTACCGTGCGGGTAAAGGCATAAAATGTTTCGTCGTCTTTGATGACGAGGTCCCATTTATTGACCAAAATCGCCACACCCTTGAGCTGATCGAGAATCATGCCAGCGATGTGGGTGTCTTGAGCGGTAACGCCTTCTTCGGCATCAATCAACAGCAATGCCACATCGGAGCGCTCGATGGCGCGCATGGTGCGCAACACACTGTGCTTTTCGACACCGGGCTCGACCCGACCACGGCGGCGCACACCGGCAGTATCAATCAACATGGCTGGTTTACCGTTGATTTCAATCATGGTATCAATGGCATCACGGGTCGTACCCGGTATCGATGACACCACACTACGTTCTGTCCCGACCAAACGATTAAGCAACGATGATTTGCCCACATTGGGGCGACCAACCAAAGCCACACGCACGGTATCGTCACTCTCGGGTTCGTCCATGGGAGGCAACAATTCGGCGACTGCATCAAGCACGTCACCGGTGCCAATGCCGTGATAGGCACTCATGGGGATGGGATGACCGAGGTTCAGTGCATAAAACTCGACGGCGTCGAGGTTGCGCGCCAAACTATCTGATTTGTTGGCTGCCAACACAATTGGTTTGCTCGAACGGCGCAACAACACTGCGACCTCATCGTCGGCGGCGGTAATACCCGACACGATGTCAACTACGAACAAAATCACGTCGGCTTCTTCGAGGGCGATTTTGACTTGGGCTCGCACTTGGCGGGCGATTTCGATTTGGGGCGTACCCTCGGTCAAATCGTCGTGTTCAAACAACAATCCGGCGGTATCGACCACGGTGAATTGGCGACCGTTCCATTCACAATCGCCATACAAGCGATCGCGGGTTGTCCCCGGTAAATCTTCGACAATGGCCTTGCGTTGGCCAATCAAGCGATTGAAAAATGTGGATTTGCCCACGTTTGGGCGCCCTACCACTGCAACAATTGGTTTCATTACCCTACCTTCGCTTCGTCACGTGACAATGCACGCACATAGCGCACAACTTCATCTGGTTCACCAGCCAACATTACCGCCACACCACTCGCGGTGGCGATATCTTCGAGCGTCATATTATCGATGGTTTTTTCACCTTTGTGGTCAAACATAACCCGGGGCAACAAGGCCCGGGTGACACCTGATTGTTTGAGGACAGGGATGACGTCTTGGGCCATGAGCAGACCCGACACCGTCACTGTTTCCCCGAAGAACTGATTCACTACGGGGATGACTTGTGCCGTCAGGTTTTCGATGCGATTCAAGCGATCAATCAAGCGCTGCATGGTGGGGGCAATCAACGTGCCACAGACGATGGCCATGTCGCGCGGTTGCGGCAAGGCTGTCGGCAAGCGCCGTTGTGCTTTGGTCCAGCCATCGAGGAAGTCGCGGGTCATCCCCACGCCATTGGAATATTGTGGCATGCCATCGTAGCGCTCGGCAGGTGGCATGGGGCGATCACACAACAAATAGAACTCATCGGACGGATAAACCAACGCACAATCGTGCTCCGCCTGAAAGCGCTTCTGATACACTTCAATGATATCGACGACTGCAGCAGCTTCTTGGGCGTTGTAGACCCGCATCGGCACATCAGTGGCAGCACCAAGGCGTGAACAAAAGCCCAAGTCCTCGGCTTTGATGGCCTGATCCCACAGCGGCTGACGCTCCCAGTTGGCATCGATCCAATCAGGACCTTCGTGGATCTCGATGGCCGTGCGGATGCTCTGTGGCCGTTTGCCCTCAAAGCGGTATTTGGTCAATCCTACCGGCACAACTGCAATGGTTTGTACGATGGGGTAAAGGGCCGCCAATTCACGAATACTCTGATGGAGCAACGCGCCGTCGTTGATGTCGGGCATGGCCACAATCTGGGCATGCACCGCAATCCCCATGGCACCGAGGCGCTGGATTTGTTCACGCACATCGGGCACGTCCACTTTGCCCAGCAACACGGCCCGGGCAGCCCGATCAGTGGCATGCACCGAGATGTATTGGGGCGACAAACGTTGCTCGCCAATCCGTTGCCAATCGTCTTCGTCGAGATTGGTAAAGGTCACGAAATTGCCGTACAAAAAGCCCAACCGATAATCGTCGTCTTTGAGGTACAACGTTTTGCGGAGCCCTTTAGGCATTTGCGTCAAGAAACAGAACGGGCATTTGTTGTTGCAGGTACGTAATTTGTCGAACAACGGTTCGCCAAATTCGATTCCCAAGTCATCATCATCATCTTTTTCGATCTCGAAAATAAGAGTTTCGCCTTCGCGCAACACTTCAAGTTCGACTTCTTCATTGGCAATATAAAAGCGATAATCGATGGCATCACGCAAGCGCTCGCCGTTAATCGAAATAACTAAGTCGCCCACCAACAAGCCAGCCTCTGCGCCAGTGCCCTGTGGGTCAAGTTCACT
>CAISXI010000286.1 GCA_903889425.1 uncultured Roseiflexaceae bacterium
CACCCCAACCATTCCAATCACCCCAACTGATACCGTCGTAGCCGCTGTATCAACACCCATAGCCGCCACAGATACCCCCGCAGTAGTGATTAATACCGCTGACACCTTGGCGTCAGGACTCACGCCCGAAGGTTATCATGTCCTCGGCGATATGGCCGCACCTATCACGTTTGTCGATTATTCTGACTATTTCTGAGGAAGCTGTGCCTTCCACGTGCTGGAAGTAGAACCACAACTAATTGATACCTATGTCCGTACCGGCAAAATGCGGATTATTGTCCGCCCCCTCTTCACAAAGGGCGAAGATTCGTTACTCGCAGCCCATGCCAGTGAATGTGCCGGTGAACAACAGCACTATTTCGCTATGCGAGCCGCTATTTATGCCGATCAAGGTGGACTCTTTGCCGCCGAAAGTATGACCGCTGGATTGAGCCAACGCGCCCGGGATATCGGCATCAACGGCGATGATTTTGACCGCTGTATGCAAAGCGACAAATACCGCCTCCCCCTGCTCACCGGATATACGCGAGCCAAAGAATCGGGTATTAATTCGCGCCCCGTCTTCGAAATCAACGACCAACGTATTATCGGTGCCCGCCCATTCAGCGAATTTGCTGATATTATTGACCAGCTCACACCCTGATTACCATCCCGCTATCAGTGGTTTTTGATACACCTAACAGTATATTTATGGACTATCATTGCTACAATGAGCGTAGGCTCCTATCCCCGAAAGGTATACTATGATACATCGTAATTTAATGCCGATTGGGTTGATGAGTATTATTGGGTTAATTGCACTGCTCATCATGAACCAACCACCCCCGGCACAATCAGCAAATACATTAGAGGATTATCCAAACCCAACAAGTTATATTATCCCTACGGCACCCATCGATGGCAAACCGAGTGAAACACCCAGCGAGACACCCAGCGAGACACCCAGCGAGACACCCAGCGAGACACCCAGCGAGACCGCAACACCAACCGTTGAAATACTTCTAGAAGAATCACCAACCAATCTCGATACCGTAGCAGAAACCCCGACCATAATCACAGAAGCCCCCGTCAGTGACCCCGTTGTGGCAGCCCCACCCGAAATGTTACGCTGTAGCCCAAACACCGTCCATTTATTGAGTGGTCGCACCACCCCCGATACCCAATTATTGTTGAAATTCGGCACACGCGTGGTTGGTGGTGGCACCAGCGATAGCACTGGTTTTTTTGCCATCCCACTCAAAATGGGTAAGGAACCCCAAGGTGATTACACCATATCAGTCGTCACACGCATCAAAAGCATTGTCATCGCTACGTTACCGTGTGTGGTACCCTAGACACGTATAATCAGTCATTATGAGCATGAGCATGAGCCATCCATGGCAACACATTACCCAACAAATTGCGCAACATGATTACGGCGTGAAACCTCATCAATTACCGATGGTGCGCCATCACGATGGCCGTGTGGCCCGCATCAATCAGCCGCCAGCTGGTGTGACACCACGGGCGGCAGCCGTGTTGGTACTCGTCACCCCCAACCAACACGATATCGATATTGTACTCACCCGCCGTGGTGGTCATTTACGCCAACACGGCGGCGAAATCGCCTTCCCTGGCGGCAAAGTTGATACTGGTGAAACAGTATTGATGGCGGCGCTTCGTGAAGCCGAAGAAGAGCTCGGTATATCATCTACTGCGGTACGCGTGATTGGCACACTCCACACCATCTATGTGCCACGCAGCAACCATATGGTGACACCCGTCGTGGCATGGTGCGATTCATTGCCCCCGTTTGATCCCAATCCTGACGAAGTCGCCGAAGTGTTTATGGCACCATTAATGACTATTTTGCCTGCAGATGTCCTCTGCTTTGAAGAACGGCAATTTGGCGATGAGCAGTTAGTCGTTCCCTATTTTATGATTAACAACTACCGAGTCTGGGGGGCAACAGCACTCATGTTATGTGATTTCTCCGCTCGTATTCATGCCTATCAGGCCCAAACCACCACACGCTAACGGGTTTATCATTGCCCACATACATGTTTTTTGCAGAAAAGGAAGCTATTATGACTACAAAACGCAAAATCGGGATTGTTGGGGCAATCCTAGGCGCCGTAGGGGTAGCGGCATTTGCCACCCTGCGCCAATCGCTGCCACAAACCAAAGGCAAATTATCCCTCAGTCAATTGCAACAACCCGTCGAAGTATTACGCGACCGTTGGGGTGTACCGCATATTTATGCCCAAACCAACCACGATTTATTTGTGGCCCAAGGGTTTGTGCATGCCCAAGATCGCTTATGGCAAATGGAAACGCAACGGCGCCTCGGGTTTGGTCGCCTGTCCGAAATCACCGGTGCCCGCACACTCGATACCGACCGTTATATGCGCATCCTCGGGTTGGGGCGCTCAGCACAACGTGATGTCGATACCCTCAGTGCACAATCACGTGCCGTACTCGAAGCCTATATCAGCGGGATTAACGCCTATATCGCCCAAAACCGTCGCAAGCTCCCTCCCGAATTTCGCTTGATCCGGCATACACCTGAGCCGTGGAGCATCGCCGATGTGCTGGTATGGGGCAAAGTGATGGCGCTCAATTTATCGGGCAATTGGCAACAAGAAGTGTTGCGTGCCCAAATGATTGCCAAAGTAGGCGTCAATCGTGCCGCCATCTATGAAGCCCAACAACGGGCGGACTTACCCACTATCGTGCCCGCTGGCATGCAATACCATAGCGATATCGGCAATAGCGCCCTATCCATGGCTGCTGAAGCACGCCCATGGATAGGCGACAACGAAAACAACGGCAGCAATAACTGGGTAGTCGCAGGCAGTCGGACCACGAGTGGCTTGCCATTACTTGCCAACGACCCTCATTTGAGTATCACTATGCCGTCAATTTGGTATGAAAACCACCTCGACTCCCCCGATTACCATGTGGCCGGTGCAAGTTTTGCAGGGGTCCCAGGGGTAATTATCGGACACAACGAACGCATCACATGGGGCGTCACCAACGGCATGAACGATGTCCAAGATTTATACATTGAACGCTTCGATCCAAGTGACCCCGCAGGATTACGCTACGAATACCAAGGCGAGTGGCGCAAAGCAGAACTCCACTACGAAACCATCAATGTACGCGGTGGCGCACCACTGATTGAACCCGTGCGGATTACCCACCATGGGCCAGTAATTACGCCCCTCATCAAAAGCGATGGGAGCCGTGAACAACAACCGTTAGCGCTCCGCTGGACCGTCTATGCCGCATCTACGTTGGTCGATGCCATCCTTGATGTCAATCGCGCCCAAGACTGGGATTCATTCCGGGCAGCGTTATCGCAATGGGACGTGCCACCCCAAAATTTTGTCTATGCGGATGTCGAAGGACATATCGGCTATCAACTCGCTGGCGCCATCCCACTCCGCGCCAACGGCACCGGGCGGGTACCCGTGCCAGGCTGGAGCGGTGAATACGAATGGAGTGGCATGGTGCCCTTTGCCCAGCTCCCCGCCACCTACGACCCCCCAGCCGGCTTTATTGCCACCGCCAACAACCAAATCGTCCCTGACGATCATATGCCACCCATTGCGGGGGAGTGGTTGAGCGGCTGGCGGGCAGCTCGCATTACACAATTGCTCCAACAACACGAACGCCATGATGCCGTCACCTTTGCGCAAATTCATGGTGATCACCGTAGCCTGCCTGGACTCGAAGTAATCACATTGGCAGGCCGATTTCCTGACGGAGACCCTATCGCCAATCAAGCCCGCGCACTCCTCTCGGCCTGGGATGGTATGCTTTCTACCAATAGTATCGCTGCCACCATTGCCGTCCAATTCATCGATGAGCTCCAACAAGTGGTATTTGCACCACTAAGTGACATCATGAATACCACCGTCGGCATCGGATTGTTTGCGTCACGTCCCGGTCGCGAATATATGCAACGATCGTTGCCCAATATTTTGGCGGCAGCCACCCAAAACGACAACGATTGGTTCGGTGATACGCGGTCATGGGACGACATCATTCCCTTGGCATGGCAACGCACCATCGCCGTCCTGCGCAAACGCTTGGGGACGAACCTCAATGCCTGGCGCTACGGCGCATGGCACACCATCGCCTTTACCCATGCCCTCGGCAGCATACCAATCATCGGGAATTTGTTCAACCGGGGAGTATTTGAGCTAGGTGGCAACCGCGATACCGTCAATCTCGGCGACATCAATACCATGCCGTCTGGCATAAATGCCTACTCATGTCCATCGGTGCGCTTGATTTGTGATACCTCCGATTGGGAACGGAGCAAAAGCATCCACCCCATCGGACAATCGGGACACCCACTCAGCCAACACTACAGCGATTTCATCAAACCCTGGCTCAATGTCGAATACCACCCCATGCCGTGGATGCGGCGCCGGGTCGAAGAAGTCAGCCAAGATATACTTATCTTGACCCCATAACCACCCAGACATAAAAACTCCCCCGTTCGCCACAGTTGTTGTGGAACGGGGGAGTTTTTTATACCCGAAATGATGATTCCGCAAACATTACAGATACATTACAGTTATATACACCATATTGCCGCAACAATTTTCAAATTATAGCCGTGACACAATGCCAGTCAAAAGTGCCCCAAACCGTGGGCGGGCTGCATCACCAGCGGCCATCACTTCTTCGTGATTGGCAGGGCTGCCATCGGGCAAGGCTTGGTTGGTGACCAACGAGATGGCGAGGACATTCATGCCACCATGCCGGGCCACTATTGCTTCGGGGGCTGTCGACATACCGACGACGTCGGCACCGAGTCGTTGGCACATACGCAACTCTGCACCTGTTTCGAACGAAGGACCAGCCAACATGATATAGACTCCATCACGCAACGTGGTCCCTTGGGTGGCGGCAACGTCGTGCGCCAATACGCGCAACGCCGGATTATAAACATCGAGCATGGCCGGGAAGCGCACACCCAAGCGTTCATCGTTTGGACCACGTAATGGATGATGTCCAGCCATACCTGGCATGAAAATATGATCCGTTACACATACCAAATCACCCACTGGCCAGTCAGGGCGGAGCCCGCCAGCAGCATTGGTGGCGATCAAGGTTGCACAGCCCAGTGCCTGCATTACCCGCACCGGTAGTGTAACCTGATGCATGTCGTAGCCTTCATAAAAATGAAAGCGACCACGCATCACCACCACCGGCGTGCCTCCCATTAATCCAATCGCCAATTCACCACGGTGCCCATGGACCGTTGATTGTGGGAAGCCCGGGATGTCGGTATAGCGAATGACGGTGGCATCAACGAGCTCATCGGCCAATGCGCCGAGACCTGACCCCAATATGACTCCCACACGCGGCGTGAGCGACGTACGCGCCTGAATCGCAGCCACGGCCTGTTGAATTTGTTCGAGTTGGTGTGCCATTTATTTATGCATCCTTGCCATATAAACGTTGGATCTTTGTATTAAACTCGTCGTCGTCCAAGATTCCCTTGGCGTGCAAAATTTCGAGTTGCTTCAAAATAGTGGCCCGTTCTTCATCATCGTCATTTTGCTGATCATATCCATCAGCACGTTCTTCATTGCCACGAGGTGGGGTTGGTGATACTTCATCTACATCACTCATATCACGATGCGCATTATCGTCATCTTGATATTCGGCTTGGTGCTGATGCTCATCATCATGATGCTGCGATTCTTGGTGACGCATATCGACATGTTGTTCATCATCTGCATCATTACCATCTGCATCCATCGAACGCGCCTTAAACAACGCTTGTTTGAATTCAAATGGCTTCGCAATGTTACGCATTTCCTGGATGCCACTTTCGGCGGCTGTCAATACCGTCACGTCACCATAGCCAAAAACACGTCCCCAAAACGTCTGATTGAGCGTTACATCATTAATCTTGTCCAACACGGATTCCACCATATGGCGGTTAAACAATCCCTCAAAGCGCATCATACGGCGATTGGTAATCACCACACAATCGTTATACCATTTGAGGTAGTCCAACACCCCACTTACCACCAATACCGTAGTTGCCAGTCCAAGTGCGCCATATACGATAACTTGAATGGCATTTTGCACCGCGTTGTACTTTGCGAAGACCAAGCCAACCACCGAGAAGGCCACCAATGTCAACCCGATGAGAATAATCTCGGTAACAATTTGGCCAATCATCAACACCGCATGCTTACGACCGGTATACAAGATTTCTTCATCTGCAACGAGATTCGACTCTATATATCCCATATTCCCCTCCTATTTGTAAAAAATATATGTGCATATCTACACGTGCATATCCACAAACCGTTACATTGATTATAGCGCAGGTTGCTTGTTTTTTGTTATCGATTCTGCAATCATTCTTGTGTACCTACCTAATCTTGATATTCTTTGTGGCGCACATCATCAAAAAACACTGCTGAGCGCAACGGTTGTTCGCTGTGGCGCACCACCCATTGTCGTAACAAGCTAAATGCCTGGGTATGCAGTGCAAATGGTTGCGCGGTCTGCGCCACCACCGCCAATGGCTCGCGTTGCACAAAGCGCAACAATTTAAACAACGCCAAACTAATAATCGACGCATGGATATCGGCCCGCACACAATCTGGACAAAGCATACCTCCTTGGGTAATACTCCAACGTTGCGCTTGTTCGTCCAAATAAGTGCCACAGACCGCACAATCAAACAATTGAGGTCGATAACCCGCCACATCACTCAGCTGCAACGTATACCAATGGAGCACCATCTCCACATGGCACGGCTGACAGAGCATCCGCAGGCTTGCGAGCAAGTGGTTTAATGCAGGTGAAGCGGTGTCCTCATCAGTCACGAAATTGTCCGTTAATTCAGTCACATAATATCCAGCCGCCATGGTGTATAAGCGTTGTTGAATTGCATCAAAACGTTCGATGGCTACACTCTGGGTGACCACGTCACGACTTTTGCCCGCAGCTAACTGTAGCTGACAATAGCTCAATAATTCGAGGTGCCCAGCCAAACGACTCGCTGTTTTGCGAATCCCACGGGCATTGGCACTAATTTTACCCACTGGAGTCAAAATTGTAAGCACCCGATCAGCTTCACCCACATCGATGCGCTTGATAATCACTCCCGTGGTGCGATAGAGTCGTTCACCCATGCGTATCACCTGCGGGTGTACGCATTTGGGCGATGCGGCGCCGGAGTGCGCGCACCGCCTCACTCGCAACCGGTAGCTGGTGGAGCGCGGCATCGATAATGGCCAGCTCGGCATCATCAAATTGCCCAGGGCGTAATTGTTGGGTGTCAATCAGGTATCCTGCTTGGCGTAACCGCCGCGCCACCCCAATTGCATCACTCGGTTGCACGGCAATCCGAGTACCATCGAGTACTTCGTGTGCCGGCAAGTGGAGCCGGCGATCGTGTTGGATGTCTTGAATCGCCGCCACATCACTACTACTCAGGATTACGACGTTACTCAAAGTTATCTGGGCTACCTCAGCGCCCCAACGCCGGAGCATCGTCTGCATCTCCGCAGGCACCGGTTGGGCGGTAATCGTTGCCAGCACATCGCTGTATTCCGGCACGCTCATGCCTAATGCAATCGCACGTTTGACTCGTGCCGGGGATATCTGAGCCGTGACCGCATCTTGCCAATCAGCAATCCGATGCAACTGGAAGCGTGCATAGAAATTGGCAGCATCTGGCACCACCACACAAAAATCAGGCTCAAGCACTGCCGCCTGTGGCGCCACCACCGTCGGTGCCACAGCTACCCCTGCATGCCATGCCCCTAACGGTGTACGACGGAGGTAATGACCATCTCCCGCCCATTCAACCAACCCCAGCCATGCCAGTGGGCCAATCAGCATGTAGTGCATCAATTGGCCATCTTCTTCATTCCAATGGGTCGGCCAGCCTGCCGGTAACTTCCAGCGTCTATCAGCGGGCACTGGGCGCATCACATCTGGCCAGCTCATGCGCAATTGCGCAATGATATCGTCACCGGCGCACCATTCATCAGGTAAATGGGGCAATATGGCCTGAATCATGGTCCGCCGCACCAACCGGACATCCAATGGGGGCGGCCGGCGCTTATTACCCAATTCCCACTCACTCCAGGCCGCCTGCAACCATGCCCGTGCCAACTCTTGTTGGCGCATGTGTGGCGGCAGTTGCAGCCATTCTAGCAATAAGTGGGTCGGCACCACCAGATTTGCTTGCGCCTTTAACGCTCCACCTGCCAGCAACGTCGCCACCAACCATTGCAGGTACGACGCTGTCACGCCATCGGTTGAAATCCGATTCAGCACTACTTGTGATACCTTGCCATGATGTTGCAACGGCACTCGCCCCTCCAACGCCAAACAGGCTACCTGCAACAACACCTCATCACGGGGCAATACCGCATCGGCATCCAATGACAACGATTCAGACACCGTCAATATGGGCAATGGCGACGGGAGGAGTGCCTCGACATCTTGTAATACCGCCCAATACCCACCATCATGCGCAACCGGCCATACAAATCCCGCCATCAATAATGTTTCGAGTGGGGAATGGTGTGGGTAAATCACCAATAACGTCCGTGGCGACAATGTGGTCATATTGGTGCGCAGTGGGCCACCTACCGCTTCGCACAATGCCATCGGTAGTTGTCCACCCGCCCGCCGGATACGATCAAGCAGCGCACGGGCGGCAGGGGCGAGGTGGAGCAGCACGTGTTGCCACGACGCAGGTTTTTGCAATACCGTCATCACGTGTCGCTCGTCGCAACCATGCACCGCCGCCATCGTGGCACGATCGCTGAGTGACAAAGATTCTAGTGCATACGATAACGACGCTATCTGCATTAGTCCTCCATTACGCGCAAAAGGTCGCATACATGGGGAATCGTCCGCCACGGTGCCGGCAAATCTGCGGGATAGCGCGCGACGTCGCGAGTAAATGGTTGTTTCGCTAATGCCGGCCGTTGGATCCAGACGCTGCGCATGCCCGCAGCCTGCGCCCCACGAATATCGGCATCTGGATTATCACCGATCATCACACAATCCGCAGGGTCACTCGCTAATGCGTTGGCTACATGCAAAAAAATCGCAGGGTCGGGTTTGGCCACCCCAAATTCTTCAGAAACGACTATCACCGTGAACCAGCGTGCCAAATCAAATTGCACGATTTTGGCACGTTGAATCTCACTTGGCCCATTAGTAATCAACCCCAATTTGTAGCGGGTAGCCAGCGTATCGAGGAGCGGTGCGACCCCTTCATCGAGGCGCAAATCGCTGAACCACGTCGCCCGACTCTGCGCACACAATTGCGACACCAGTGGCTCTTTGACACCGTATTGCCCTAGGAATCCTGGCATATCTTTAAAAAAAATCCGTTGCGTAACCGCTGCTTGGAGAACATACGGTATCATCATCGGCGGGAGTGTAATCAACCACTCTTGCCATGCACTGTCAATATGTCGAAAACGATGCATGTCGAGGTCGTACAGCGTATCGTCGAGGTCAAAGAGCAACGTGTTCATGCGTTCTTCATTTCGTGACAGTTCTACTTCTCACTCGTATAATACCATGGAGCGTTTTTATTGCGAGAAGGTATACATGACGAGCATCGTGGTGTCTGATTTGGTTCGCCTCGTAACCAGTTGTGGGAATTATGCCAAACAACAACGCCATCAACTTGCGGTGACCCGCAAATCTGATGGATCGCTGGTCACCAACATTGATCAAGCCGTCGAAGCCCAAATCGTTTCATATTTGCGTACCAACTTTCCCACGCATGCCATTCTCGGCGAAGAAGGCACCTTTGTCGGTGACCAAAACCTCGCTAGCCATGAATTTTTGTGGGTTATTGACCCGATTGATGGCACTTCGGCATTTGCTGGCGGCCTAACTGGCTGGTGTGTGGGCATTGGCTTAGTCCACTATGGCAAGCCATATGCCGGATTTGTCTATGCTCCCATGAGTGAAGAGCTTTATGTGGCGACTCCAGACGGACAAGCGTTACGCAACGAGCAACCAATTCATGTATCCACCACCCCCACCATCCAACTTGATGACTGGATGGCCGTACCATCAGACTTGCATCGTAAATACACTATCAACTACCACGGGCGCGTTCGTACTACCGGTGCCACCATTATGTCGATGTGCTACGTGGCAGCCGGCATGGCCAGCGCTGCCTTGATTGGGAGCTGCAAAGCCTGGGACATCGCTCCTGCCCTGGCCCTCGTCCACAACGCCGGTGCTGAATTATGGGGACTCGATGGGCAAATTGTTGATATCAGCACGATGCTCCATCCCGATGCCAAAACCCCGACTATGATTTGTGCCCCCCAAGAGCAATTCCAACAATACCGCGATACTATTGTAAAAATTGAAAATTGAAAATTGAAAATGTACATTCGCCGGGTCCAAGGTATACACCAACTGAGAGAATTGAAAATTGAAAATGTACATTCGCCGGGTCCAAGGTCTATCTACACCAACCAAAAAGAGCTTACCTAGGCGCTCCGAGCCTAGGTAATGACACGAGAGCACTCCGTGCACCCGTGTGCCTTGTGCGCGATAACGAAGTCGGAAGTTTGACGCATAAAGGCGGAAGTGTCATCGGCATCAATCGGCGCACGTCAACGAAGCTATTATCTCTGTGCGCTCTGCGTGCCCTGTGCGCGATAACGAAGCAGGAAGTTTGACGCATAAAGGCGGAAGTGTCGTTGACATCAATCGGCGCACGTCAACAACGAAGCAATTATCTCTGTGCGCTCTATGTGCCCTGTGCGAGATAAATGATAATCCTACCGCGGTGTTTCGCCATTCTTTTTATTTCTGCTGTAACAAAAATTCACGCAATATCATTGCATAGGTAGCAAGGCCAGTGATGCTCGTCCATTCAGCATCACTGGCAATCCCACCACCAAGTGGACCAAACTCTACCCCAGCTCCGCCCACTGCCATATAATGCCGCGCATCCGATGATCCTTGCGCTCCATATAATTCACACTGTTGCCCCGTAACAGTTGTGGTGATTTGTTGTAGTCGCTGGACATACGGATTGTCTGGCGCAGTATAGAGCGCCGCTTCGTGGGCGAGAACGGTGTATGTGGCTGATTCCGGGAGCAACGCGATAATATCCGTCACAATAGTGGCATATTCTGATGGCACAAACCGGATATCGAGCCATACTTCGGCACAATCAGGCACTTTATTAAACGACAGATTGGGTGTTTCGATCCGCGCCACATTCACTGTCGTCATCCACGTTTGCTGGGTGGGCGTGGGATGTTTTTGCAATAACTGTGCGATAAATGTATGTACTTGTATCAGGGCATTATCACCACGCCAAGGATAGGCACCGTGGGCAGTTTCGCCTTGGAATTGCACTTTTATCCACAAAATCCCTTTGGCTTGATGGGCAATCGCAAAATTCGTCGTTTCGCCAGCAATCACAAAATCAGCGCGCACCCCTTGGGTAATTTGATATTTGGTACCGTGAAAACCGCCCAGTTCTTCGTCTGTGACAATTTGCAAACCGAGTGGGTAGCGCACTTCGTGTACTACTTCTGCAAAAACTTTTACCAGCACTGCCAAATTTGCTTTCATATCGAGCGCACCGACGCCGTATAATTTATCGCCATCAATGCGCGGAATATATTGAAAATCTTTGCCGGGGATTACATCTACGTGCCCATTTAAAATTATTTTGAAAAGTTCTGGGCGCTGTGGCGCAGCATAGACCAAAATACTGCGGACACCCTCATTAGTGAATTGTTCAACGGTCAGGTGTGGAAACAGGCCTGCTAGGTAATCCAAGGCAGTTGCTAATTCGCCTGACTTGTCTGGATCTGTTTTTACGCGAATCAGCGCTTGGCTCAACTGCATAATATCGATGGGCATGATGATGGATACTCCTCACAAATACCAAATCCCTTGTCGGGCATTATGCCACGACAAGGGATTTGGTGTATCCACAAACCAAAAAACGGAATTAACGCTTTGTGTATTGTGGGCGCTTGCGGGCACGCTTGAGGCCCACTTTTTTGCGCTCTTTCATACGGGGGTCACGAGTCAACAAGCCAGCGCTTTTGAGGGCGGGGCGCATTGCCACGTCGAGGTCTAGGAGGGCACGGGCAATACCATGGCGCACTGCGCTGCATTGACCCGATACACCGCCACCAAACACCTTGGCCATCACATTGAAGCTACCAACTTGGCCGGTGGCTTCGAATGGGCGAGCCAATTCTGATACAAACAAGGCGCGATGCCCGAAATAGGCAGTGACGCTTTTGCCATTTACTACGATTTCACCATTGCCCCGATAGAGGCGTACACGAGCAACTGCAGTCTTGCGACGGCCCGTGCCTTGGTAATAAGTCTTCTCTGCCATCATATCCCTCTCGTCGTTGCGTTAGAACCGAGCCTGCGGAACAAACACGGTTGGTTGTTGCGCAAGGTGCGGATGCGTTGCACCTGCATAAATGCGAAGCTTCACCAATTGACGACGACCAAGTCGCGTCTTGGGAAGCATGCCTTTGACCGCATAGCGCAAAATACGGTCTGGGTGCGTGGCCAACATACGGCGATAGCTGACCGACTTGAACCCACCCGGATAATTCGAGTGGCGATAGTACATTTTTTGATCCTGCTTTTTGCCGAGCAGCTGGATCTTTTCCGCATTGATAATCACGACGAAGTCGCCACCATCGATGTTGGGGCTAAATGTCGGTTTGTGCTTCCCACGCAATAGCGTGGCGATTTGGGTGGAGAGACGACCTACGGTTTGACCGTCGGCATCTACCACATACCAATCGCGTGACACTTCCGATGCCTTCTGTGAATAGGTTTTCATGCCCATATTCCTTACCTACAGCGTCATTTCACGTGTGACGGATCCGGTCGCAATGCCGACGCGGGATAATCCACCGCCACCATTGTCAAGCCGTGCGCCGGAGCGAGTAACCCAGCCTGTTGGCGATTACGTCCCTGCAAGATTGCGAGCAACCCAGCAGTCGTCAGTCGCCCAGTACCGACCATGACCAATGTGCCAACCATTATACGCACCATATTGCGCAAAAAGCCATTTGCACTCAGACGAACCACCACGAGTGGTTGGCGATCACGGGTTGTGCGGATGCACGCCACGCTATCACAACGCCGAATCGTAGTACCTACCGGAGCACCTACAGTAAATGCAGCAAAATCGTGTGTGCCAACCAAAACTTGTGCTGCCGCATGCATCGCATCGCTATCAAGCGGTCGCGCGACTGCCAAGGTTGTGCGCCGTAATAACGGCGACGCAACCAATCCATTATCAATCACATACTCGTAGCTGCGCCTTTCGGCCCAATAGCGCGCATGGAATTGATGTGGAGCATCCCAAGCCGTAACAATCGCAACATCGGCAGGAAGTATCGCATTCATCGCCCGGACAATGGTGGTCAACGAACGTTGACTTGTGGTCAATGTGTTGGCAACTTGCCCTGTTGCATGGACTCCTGCATCCGTACGCCCCGCCAGCGTCATCCGTACCTGCTCGTTGTGCAGGCGGTGCCACGCCGACTCTAGTTCACCTTGCACCGACCGTCCCTCAGATTGCCATTGGGAGCCAACCAAATCGGTGCCATCATAGGCTACTTGGAACGCAATATTGCGCACCAGATCACCCAACTACAACAGCTCGATAATTGCCATTTCGGCGCCATCACCTAACCGGGGTCCCAATTTGGTGATACGTGAATAGCCGCTGCTACGATCTTTGAATTGCTCAGGAGCAAATGCAAACAATGCGCGCATGGCGTCTTTGCTGGCCAAGCGAGACAAAGCCAAACGACGATTATGTGGGTTGTCAATCCGACCCAACGTAATCAACGATTCGATTTCAGGCTGGATGGCCTTGGCTTTGGTGATGGTGGTTTTGATACGGCGATGTTCGATTAACGAAATCATCAAACCGCGGTACAACGCTACACGTTGTTCCTTATCGCGACCCAATTTGTACCCTACACGACGATGTCGCATCTTCGTTCCTCATACATCACGCGGTACGACCACTCACGCAGACGCACCGCCGTCCGTCTATTCCACTCCAACGTCTTCGCCCGCAGCAGTTACGCTTTGGACGTCGTCGCTTGACTTACCCCATTTACCGCCTGGGTCATATCCTGCTTTGAGGCACATCTCACGGACTTTGTCCTTGATTTCGTCGAGTGACTTATCACCAAGGTTGCGGACCGCTTTGAGCTGCTTCTCGTCCATCTGCAAAATCTGGCCAATCGTGGTGATATCGGCACGGCGCAAACAATTGTGTGTGCGTGTCGTTAGCTCCAACTGATCAACCGAACGTTCCATGATTGACGAAGGAATGGCACTTCCATCTACCACGGGCAATGCCCCTGGTGGCGGTTCTTCTTCGATATCCAAACCGCCCAACCGATTAAAGTCAGCGACGATTTGGTTGTACTGCACCAAGACTTGGGCAGCATGACGAAGGGCATCACCGGGTTTGATTGTGCCATCACTAAAGATTTCAATGATCAAACGATCATAATTTGTGGCTTGGCCCACGCGCGTGTTTTCGACGACGTAATTGACCTTGGGAATGGGGGTAAAAATCGCATCGATGGGAATTTCGCCAATAGCGACGATTTCGCCCATTTCTGCGGGGACATACCCTTTGCCCGTTTCCACGGTAAATTCCATCTCGATCCGACTTTCGTTGCCATCGAGGGTGCAGATATAGTGATCTGGGTTGACCAGTTCGACATTGCTCGGCACATCCATATGTCGGGCGAGCACAGGGCCAGCGCCTTGGCGTACCAACGACACACGCACCTTGCGGTTAGCGTATGAGCGCAGGCGGATGCCTTTGACATTGAGGACGATTTCGGTTACGTCTTCGCGGACACCAGGAATCGTTGAGAATTCATGGTAGACGCCTTCGATTTTGACCTTGGTAATCGCCGCTCCTGGAATCGATGACAACAGCACGCGACGCAACGCATTCCCCAAGGTATGACCATACCCCGGATCCAGCGGTTCGATTTTAAAGCGGCCGTAGTTTTCTTCTGCCGCAACCAATTCGATACTCGGCTTTGCGATGTCAAGCACCGTTCGCCTCCTTACATCGTCACTGCGCTACTAACCACCGTGAACATTGCGGAGCATCATTACCCAACGGGCAATGATGCCAGCAACGAATTAACGGCTGTAGAATTCCACAATCAACTGCTCGTTGATGCCTTGCTCGCCATCTTCGCGGCGGGGAAGCGCCGTGATTTCTGCGGTCAAGTCAGCGTGCGTCACGCGCATCCATTCGGGGGCGCGATGCAATAATTCTTTGGCTTCGAGCAGCGTCTTGAAGTAGACCCGCTTGCGACTTTCGACGCGCACTGCCACTTTTTCACCAACCCGCACCGTATAGGAAGGGATGTTGGTCTTGCGACCATTGACGGTCACGTGACCGTGGGCAACCAGCTGACGCGCTTGTGCGCGGGTAGTGGCCAATCCCATGCGGTACACGACGTTGTCGAGACGACGCTCGAGCAACATAAAGAGCGCTGCGCCAGTTTCACCTGGCACGCGTTGGGCACGGGCATACATATTGCGAAATTGTCGCTCAAGGACGCCATACATGTAGCGTGCTTTTTGCTTTTCTTGCAATTGCATCCCATAGTCAGACAATTGGCGCCGACGAGCGGTTGGGCCATGTTGACCTGGAGGGAATGGGCGCTTGTTCAGCACCTTTTGAGCCTTGTCAGTCAAGGCAATATTCAGCCGACGGCTGATTTTTGCAATGGGTCCACGGTAGCGAGCCATCTACTACTCTCTCCTCGAAGTTAAACGCGCCGGCGCTTGGGCGGTCGGCAACCGTTATGCGGAATGGGGGTAACGTCGGTAATAGCGCTGACTTGTAAGCCAGCTGACTGCAATGCACGCACTGCAGCCTCGCGCCCAGCGCCGGGACCCTTCACAAATACCTCGATGGTGCGCATGCCGTTTTCGAGCGCCTTGCGGGCGGCGATTTCGGCGGCAATCTGGGCGGCGTAGGGGGTGCTTTTGCGTGATCCCTTGAAGCCGTTGTGTCCAGCGCTTGACCAACACACCACGTTGCCCATCGGGTCGGTAATCGTCACGATGGTATTGTTGAATGTGCTCTGCACATGTGCCTGACCACGGGGTACGTTTTTGCGCTCACGCCGTTTGCCACGTTGGCGCTTGGGCGTTGCACCACCCTTGGTTGTCTTTGCCTTTGCCATGATTCCTCCACACGTTGCTGCGGCGTATCGTTGTTACGACGCCCGCGCATGTTGCAACTGTTACTTCTTGGTTGTCTTCTTCTTGATACCAATCGACGCGCCCTTACGGCCACGGCGGGTACGGGCATTGGTACGGGTGCGTTGTCCACGGACAGGCAACCCTTTGCGGTGGCGGACTCCACGATAACAGGCAATGTCCATCAACCGCTTGATGTTCATTTGAATCTCGCGGCGTAGATCGCCTTCCACCCGGAATTCGCGTTCCACAATTTCGCGGATGCGTACCAGTTCTTCTTCGGTCAAGTCGCGTACGCGCGTGGCCGGATTAACGTTGGCACGTTCCAAAATTTGAGCACCATTGGTGCGACCGATCCCGAAGACGTAAGTAATCGAGATGTCGATTCGCTTGTTTCGTGGGATGTCGATCCCAGCAATACGAGCCATGCTTGCCTCTTTACCATCTGTGTCGCCTAGGTATCTGCCACCCGGCGATTCCGCTGCTCTTTGTCGACTCTATCCCTGACGTTGCTTATGTTTTGGTGCGCGACTGCAGATCACCCGAATGATGCCCTTGCGTTTGATCACGCGGCAATACTCGCAGCGTGGTTTGACCGAAGCCTGAACCTTCACAACAGCCCCCTTACAGTAACTTACTTATACCGATACGTAATACGACCACGAGTCAAATCATATGGTGAGAGCTCTACCAAAACGCGATCGCCCTTCAAGATTCGGATGTAGTTCATCCGCATCCGCCCTGAAATATGGGCTAATACCTCTGGACCATTCTCGAGTTGTACTTGGAACATGGCATTTGGCAACGGTTCAAGGACCGTACCTTCCATCTCGATCACGTCTTTTTTCTTAGTCATAGCACCTCATCACTCACGTCCTGACTCGTCAGGATCTCCAGCGCTCCATCCGTAACCGCTACGGTGTGTTCATAGTGTGCCGCGAGACGACTATCCGTCGTCACAACTGTCCAGCCATCGCGTTGGACCATGGTGGCTGGGTTACCACACACGATCATCGGCTCAATAGCGAACGTCATCCCAGGTTGCAAGAGTAACCCTCGCCCTGGCGGCCCATAATTGAGAATCTGCGGATCCTCATGCAAGGCTCGACCTATCCCATGACTAATGTATTTGCGGATCACTCCATAGCCCCGCGCTTCCGCGTAACTCTGGATGGCCCACGATATATCTGAAAGCCGTGCCCCTGTTTGCACAACTGACAGCGCATGGTATAACGTTTCTTCGGTTACGCGCAACAATCCTGCTGCTTCCTCCGAAACGGCGCCGACTGCATAACTCCACGCTGAATCCGCATGGTACCCGTCGACACACACACCGATGTCGATACTCACAATATCCCCTGCGCGCAACACTCGCTTGCCTGGGATACCATGGACTAACTCCTCGTTGACCGAGATACAGGTCGCGGCCGGATATGCTGGCGGACCACCATACCCCAAAAACGACGGCGTGCCGGAATGGGCCGTAATGAGTTTGTGCACCCGTACGTCGAGCTCACGTGTGGTGATACCCGGCTCGACCCAGGTCCGCAACTGACGATGACACATGCCTACGATTGCGCCGGCCCGGCGCATCGCTGCCAACTCACGTTGGTTTTTACGTGTGACTGCCATGTATCCCCATCAATTGCAACATGCTATTGGTGACCTGCGTTATTTCGCGCATACCATCAATCTCACGCAACAAACCTTGTTTGTGGTAATACTCAATCAATGGCATCGTTTGCGCAAAGTAAACTTCGAGCCGATGCCGCGCAGTTTCCATTGTATCATCACTGCGTTGATAGAGCTTACCACCACATTCATCACAAACGTCGGGACGTTTGGATGGGAAGTAATATACATTATACGTTGAACCACACGTTTTACAAGTCTGTCTTCCAGCAATACGCCGTAACAACATCTCGTCAGGGACACGTAAGTATAACACATGATCGACGTGTCGTCCTTGCCGCTGTAATTCAACGCCCAGCGCAATGGCTTGATCACTTGTACGTGGGAAGCCATCAAAGATGACTCCTTTGGCACAATCAGGCATCCCAATGCGCTCCATTATCATACGAATGACTACTTCGTCAGGGACTAATTCACCACGATCCATATAGGATTTGGCCAACATCCCCAATTCAGTGCCTTGGCGTAACGCCGCTCGAAACAAATCGCCACTCGCCACATGCAAAAGCCCAGAGTGTTCTTCGAGTACCTTTGCCTGTGTGCCTTTGCCTGCACCAGGTGCCCCTAGCAAAATGACGTCCATTGTAAGCCCCTCTGCTGCTCATCTTCGAACTGCAGTCTAGCGCCGCCCGAGAAATCCTTCGTAATTACGCATAACCATTTGTGCCTCGAGTTGTCGCAACGTATCTACCGCCACACCGACCACGATCAACAACCCTGTTGCGCCGAGGCCAATCTGGACACCAGTAATCGCTTGCGTCAAAAAGGGCAAAACGGCAATCAAGCCGAGGAACAACGCCCCCGTCCGGGTCAATCGACTGACAATTTGGTCGAGATAGCTCTCGGTGTTTTTGCCTGGCCGAATCCCCAAAATAAAGCCGCCGTTCTTTTGCAACGTGTCGGGGATGTTTTGTTGTTCAAAAATCACCTTGGTGTAGAAATAGGTGAAGAAGAACACCAACACAAACAGTGCCACCGAATATACCAACGTCCCACTGCCGTATTGCGGGCTAAAGGTCTGATAGGTAAAACACGCAACTTGCTTGAGTATCGATGCATCCGCCGGTGCCGTGACTTCGGGACAACCATATGAAGCCAACGTCCCTGGGAATACAATGATGCTTTGCGCAAAAATCAACGGAATCATGCCCGCCATGTTGACTTTTAGCGGGATATGGCTGGTTTGTCCACCATATTGGCGATTACCACGTACCCGTTTGGCATATTGCACCGGTATACGTCGCTGGCCTTCGTGCATCATGATAATCCCAACGATAGTCAAGATTGCAATCAACAGAAAGGCGATAATCCCAATTACTTGTTCGGCACCACCAGTTTGAACACTGGTAAAGCCTTCCAAGACCAGCGATGGCAAACGTGACACAATACCGGCAAAGATAATCATCGAAATGCCGTTCCCAATCCCATAGGTTTGGATTTGCTCACCCAGCCAAATCAAAAACATCGTACCGGCCAACATCGCCATCAAAATCGCAAATGTCGGCAAAAAGTTGTTGACAATGTCAAACGACGAACGAAACAACGATTGTCCCACACCCAAGCTGCGATCCAACGTGAGTGTTTGACCATACGCTGACAACAATGCCATTGGCACGGTGGCAACAAAGGTGATTTGGTTCAATCGAATCCGACCCTGCTCGCCCTCTTTGCGCAAATCGTTCAATGCCGGAATCAGCGGTTGCAACAATTGCACGATAATTTGTGCCGTGATGTATGGATATACACCCATGGACGCCACTGACAGGTTTTGCAGTGCGCCACCAGCAAAAATATTCAACAATTGTGCCAACTGATTGCTCTGCAACGCTTCACGCAGACTGGCCAGCGCATTCGGGTCGAGGTTGGGCACTGGAATGTGCGCAATAAACCGGAAGACCAGCATCATGGCTAGGGTAAATAATACCCGCCGACGTAGGTCAGGCACTTGCAGTGCTTGTAACACTGACTTCAGCATGGACGAATCTCCTCAGAGTCAGCAGGGGTGGGTGACAAGCACCCACCACCATCACCGTGTCTTTATTCGCGAGTTCCGCGGGCAGATGGATGCAAGCCAAAGCTTCGCGTCGGGCGCACAAGCACCCACGGCTTCTCTATGACTGTACCGCCAGCTGCTTCGACCTTTTGCTTGGCACTGGCGCTTGCCTTGTGCACTTGCACGGTCAATGCTACCGTCAATTCGCCATCACCCAACAACTTCACTGGTTGGCTGGCCTTAATCAAGCCAGATGCAATCAATTCAGCGATGGTCAATGAACTATTGGCCGGTAATTCGTTCAAGTCGGCCACATTGAGTACTTGGTACGCAACGCGGTAGCGGTTTTTGAAGCCGCGCAAGTATGGCATACGCTTGGTCAAACGGTTTTGACCGCCTTCGAAGGCCAGATACGGGTTTGGTCCCGAACGTGCCTTCTGACCCATCATACCCTTACCTGCGGTTTTGCCCTTACCCGAACCATAACCACGACCAACACGTTTGGATGTGCGGTGTGATCCAGGGGCTGGACGCAAATCGGTCAACTTCATGATTGAGCCTCACCTTCTGCCGTCTCTTGGACTGTGACCAAGTGACGTACCTTGAAGATCATGCCACGAACCACCGGCGTGTCATCACGCACAATGCTACTGTTCAATTTGCGTAGGCCGAGCGATTTAATCGTCTCTTTTTGGCCTATGCTGTAGCCGATGGCGCTCTTGGTATACGTAATTCGCAACTTCGCCATGACCTACGACTCCTGCTTGTCGGCACTGCGCACAATACGGCGCTGGCGCAACTCATGCCGGGTCAGACCGCGCTCTTTGGCTGTCTGATCATTCGACTTCATCTGGCTCAATGCCTCGAACGTGGCTTTGACTACGTTGACCGGATTGTTGCTGCCATAACGCTTCGACAACAAATCCTTGATCCCCGCTGCTTCAACCACGGGACGAACGCCACGACCTGCGATAACGCCAGTACCAGGTGCGGCTGGAATCAAACGCACTTTGGTTGCCGAAAACTCGGCCTGCATTTCGTGGGTCACGGTCGTCCGTGCCAACGGCACAAAAATCAGGTTCTTCTTGGCGGCATCCACACCTTTGCGAATCGCATCGGGGACTTCTGCTGCCTTGCCCATACCGATACCCACGTGCCCGTTGCCATCACCGACCACCACCATCGTGCTAAAGCTAAAGCGGCGACCGCCCTTTACCACTTTTGACACGCGGTTGATTTGTACGATGCGCTCTTCGAGCTCGAGGCCCTCGGGATTGATTTGCTTTCTTGCCACAACTCCTCCACCATGTCAGGTGCGCCGGGCTTCGGCACACATTCATATCACTACTGATGCCTTAGAACTCGAGGCCACCCTCGCGGGCTCCATCGGCCAGAGCCTGAACACGTCCGTGATACTTGAAACCACCGCGGTCGAACACTACCAGGCTAATTCCCGCAGCTTTGGCCTTGGCGGCAATCATTTGCCCTACCGAATGTGCTTCCACACTTTTGGTGCCTTGCGCCACGCCTTCGGAATGGCTCGAGACCGCTACTAGCGTGCGCTTCGTAACGTCGTCGATGATTTGGGCGTAAATGTGTGCACTACTGCGAAATACGCTCAAACGCGGTCGGGCTGACGTGCCATCCACCTTGCGGCGTACCCGGTTATGTCGGCGCAGACGAAGCTCACGAGCTTTGCGTACTGCCATTTCAATCTCCTCACCATTAGAAGGGGGAATAGGCGATCCAGTTCCCCCGTACCATCACTACTTCGCCTTACCGGCCTTACCAGCTTTACGACGCACACGCTCACCTTGGAATTTAATACCATAGCCTTTGTAGGGCTCGGGTGGGCGCAATGCACGAATTTTGGCGGCTTGCTCGCCGACCAGCTGCTTGTCGATCCCACGCACAATTACTTGTTGTGGCTCACTGGCCGTTTTGCGTTCGATAATATCGAAGCTAATCCCCTCGGGTGGGACAATACGGATAGGGTGCGAGTAACCAACAAACACGACGATGTTTTTGCCTTCGCGAGCAGCACGATACCCGACACCTAAGATTTCGAGTACACGTGAATACCCCGTCGTCACACCTTCGACCATGTTTGATAACAGCGTACGAGTCAACCCGTGCAATGAACGGTGCTCTTTTTCGTCACTGGGACGGGTTACGAGCATTTCGTCAGCTTCGCGGGTCAAAATCATGCTGGATGGTAGCGCCTGCGCCAACGTCCCTTTCGGGCCTTTGACCGTTACCATGTTCCCCTCGGCAATCTGGATATCGACACCTTTGGGGACTGAGATGGGCTTCTTACCAATACGCGACATCGTTCTTCTCCCCTCGGTTACCAGACATAGCAGAGGACTTCGCCACCGACGTGCTTCTGCCAGGCCTCATAGCCCGCCATTACGCCACTCGGCGTCGAAAGAATGCTAATCCCCAACCCTCCGCGCACTTGCGGAATTTCAGCTCGGTTGGAATAAATACGCAAGCCGGGCTTGCTCACACGCTTCAACCCCGTAATCACTGGTCGCTTTTCGGCCGTGTACTTGAGTTGGAGCACCAACATTGGGCATGGCTTTTCATCGCGCATCTGAAAATCGGAAATAAAGCCTTCCCGTTTCAGGATTTGTGCAATTGCCAGCTTCATTTTTGACGATGGTACCAGCACGCTTTGCTGGCGAGCCATGCAAGCGTTGCGGATACGGGTCAACATATCGGCAATCGGATCATTCACACTCACAGGACGTTCCTCCTAGGTCACCAAATGCTTCTTCGGCGAATCCTTCGCCTTTTGGCAGGTCTTCTACCAGCTTGACTTGGTTACGCCGGGGATAAGCCCCTTGAGCGCATTTTCACGGAAGCAGATACGGCACATTCCAAACTTGCGGATATATGACCGTGACCGGCCACACAGCTTGCATCGATTGTAGCCCTGCACCGCGAACTTTGGCTTGCGAAGGGCTTTGGCAATCATCGACTTCTTAGCCAACGGTTTCTTTCCTTTCTTCCATCCGAACTGGTGAGTCGTACGACTCCTGGCTCGAATCAGTCACGAAACGGCATTCCCAAACGTTTCAATAACGCATAACCGCCAGCATCGTCTACCGCCGAAGTATTGATCGAAATTTCCATACCACGGATTTTGTCGATTTTGTCGATTTCGATTTCGGGGAAGACAATCTGCTCACGCAGACCTAAGCTGTAGTTACCGCGCCCGTCAAACGAGCGCCGGCTGACACCACGGAAGTCACGCAACCGTGGGAGCGCCAAGTTGATTAAACGGTCAAGGAAGTCGTGCATGCGATCAGCGCGCAGTGTCACCATCACGCCGATGGCTTGTCCTTCACGGAGTTTGAAGTTGGCAATTGAGGTCTTGGCCTTCGTCGTGACGGGCTTTTGACCAGTAATCGTGGTCAATTGCTCTAGTGCAGCGTCGATGGCCTTGGAATTGCTCAATGCTTCACCCATACCGATGTTCAGAACCACCTTGTTCAGGCGTGGAACTTGCATTACCGACGAAAAATTGAACTCCTGCATTAATGCTGGCACAACTTCCGCTAGGTACATTTCCTTTAATCGCGTCGTCATTCGTTACTCCTCAAGGGTTAGGAACACAACTCCTGGCGTTCCGACCTTGACCATGGGCGGCCCTTTGCCGCGCTACTACTCATCAATTGCGGCATCACACGACTTGCAAAATCGTGCTTTTTTGGCACGACCTTGGCTGTCGGTTGACTCGAGGAAGCGATGCCCGGTACGTGATGCCCGCCCACACTTGGGACAAATCAACATCACATTCGATACATGCAAGGCGGCTTCTTGCTCCACAATACCACCCATTTGGCCCATGGCCCGGGGACGTACGTGGCGCTTGATTTTGTTCAAACCCTCAATCACTACACGGTTTTTGGCCGGGATGGATAGAGTGATTTTGCCCTTCTTGCCTTTTTCTTTGCCGGTAATGACGAGTACCTCGTCACCTTTTTTCACGTGCATTACAGCACCTCCGGCGCGAGCGAAATGATTCGCATGAATCCCCGTTCGCGCAACTCGCGGGCTACCGGTCCGAAGATACGGGTGCCACGTGGGTTGTCTTCTTTGTTGATAATGACCGCTGCGTTGTCATCAAAGCGAATGTGTGAACCATCGGGGCGACCATACTCTTTGTGAGTACGAACCACAACGGCACGCACGACTTCGCCCTTCTTGACGGTACCACCAGGGGTGGCATCTTTGACAGAGGCAATAATGATGTCACCGACAAAGCCATAACGCACTCGTGAGCCGCCCATAACGCGGATACACATGATTTCTTTGGCACCAGTATTGTCGGCCACCTTGAGGCGAGTCTGCTGCTGTACCATTGCTTAGTCCCCCCCGCCTTGCGTCACGATCTCGACCAATTCCCAGCTTTTGGTTTTGCTGAGCGGGCGAGTCTCACCAATGCGAACCAAATCACCGATTTTGCAGGTATTCTGCTCATCGTGTGCATGGAACTTGTGCGTGGTGCGGATGATTTTGCGATACAACGGGTGCGGTCGCAGATAATCCACCGCCACGACAATGGTCTTGTTCATCTTGTTGCTGACCACCCGGCCAACCTTAAACTGTCGTCGTCCTTCGGCCATCGTTTCCTTCTCCCATGGGGCTTTAGGCGCCCAGCTCACGCTCACGAAGGATCGTCTTGATACGTGCGATTTCACGGCGCACAATGCTTTGACGTCCAGTGGCGGTCAACTTCCCAGTCACTGCCTGGAAGCGCAAATTGAATTGTTCTTTGTAGTATTCTTCAATTTGCTTCTCGAGCGTCTGGTTATCTAATTCGCGTAGCTCATTGGCTTTCATTCGCCAGCCTCCTCTTCGCGCGAAATAATCTTGCAGATGATTGGCAACTTTTGGGCTGCCAGGTGCAAGGCTTCAATCGCTACTTCGGAACGGACGCCGCCAATTTCGAACATAATCCGTCCCGGCTTTACCACGGCCACATAGTGGTCCACTGCGCCCTTACCGCTACCCATGCGGGTTTCGGCCGGCTTCAACGTGATTGGCTTATCCGGGAAGATGCGAATCCACACCTTACCACCACGCTTGACGTGGTGCGAAATGGCGCGACGCGCTGCTTCAATCTGGCGGCTGGTAATCCAGGCTGGCTCTGTGGCCAACAACCCAAAATCACCAAACGCCACGGTGCTGCCACGGTGTGACATGCCCCGATTGTTGCCGCGATGCATCTTGCGGTACTTGACGCGCTTCGGCATCAACATAATCGTTGCTCCTTACATTCCTCGGTCACTACCGTGGGGTGCGGCCGCCACGTCCACCTTGGCCACCTTGTCCGCTTTGGCCACCTTGGCCGCCACGTCCACCTTGGCCACCTTGACCGCCTTGACCACCACGTCCACCTTGGCCACCTTGGCCGCCACGACCACCTTGACCACCGCGCCCACCGCGTCCGCCGCGACGATCTTCTTCGTCTCCGGCTGGGTTACGATTGGCTACTGCGGGGGTTGTTGGCTGCATGTTGCCGGCAGCATCAAAAAAGACATCGCCTTTGTAAATCCATACTTTGACACCGATACGACCAAAGGTCGTGTGTGCATGGACTTGGGCGTAATCAATGTCCGCACGCAACGTGTGCAAAGGCACGCGGCCCTCACGCTCGTTGGCCACACGGGCAATTTCTGCGCCACCAAGACGACCAGAACACTTGACCTTGACGCCTTGGGCACCCAACCGCATGGCGCGTTGTACTGCTTGCTTCATGGCACGCTTGTACGACACACGCTTGTTGATTTGTTCGCCGATACTCTCGGCAACCAACTGCGCTTCCAATTCGGGCTGGTGAATTTCGGCGACATTGATCTTGAACTTCTTACCGAAGGAACGATCAAGGATCTTGCGGAATTCTTCGAGCTTTTCGCCACCCTTGCCGACCACAGCACCCACCTTGGCGGTGTGTACGGTGATTTCGACACGGTTTGCTGAGCGCTCGATTTCGACCCGAGCCACGCCGGAACCTTCGAAGCGCTTCATGACCAGCTTACGAAGACTTAAGTCTTCGTGCAATTGGTCCGTGTAGTTCCGCTCCGCAAACCAGCGTGACTGCCAGTCTTTGATATAACCGAGGCGAAACCCCAGCGGATGTACCTTACTTCCCATACGTCCTCACTGTCGGCTAGCTGTTGGCGCCATCATCCACAACCACAGTAATGTGGGTGGTGCGCTTGCGAATTCGGTCAGCTCGACCTCGAGCCCGCGGCATAAACCGCTTAAAGGCTGGGCCTTCATCGGCAAAAATCGTGTGAACTACCAAAGCCGACGGATCCATGTCGAAATTATTCTCGGCATTGGCTGCCGCCGACATCAACGTGCGGGCTACTTCACGGGCCGCTTTTTGCGGCATGTAAAGCAACACCGACAACGCTTTACTCACTGGCATGCCACGCACTACATCCATGACAGGTCGAACCTTCAGGGGTGAGATGCGCACATACTTGGTAACAGCTTTCGCTTGCATCGTCTCTCGCTCCGCAATGCATGGTGCATAGGGTCTCCCCTACGTCCCGCAAGCTACTTCATCTTACCGCGCTTGTCAGCCTTCTTGCCACCATGGCTTCGGAAGGTGCGGGTCGGCGCGAACTCACCCAACTTGTGCCCCACCATGTTCTCGGTGACATACACCGGAACGTGACGGCGGCCATCATGAACCGCAATAGTATGACCTACCATTTGCGGGAAGATCGTCGAGGGGCGCGACCACGTGCGTAGCACGCGCTTCTCGTTCGTCTTGTTCATGTCTTCGATACGGCCCAACAATCGCAAATCGACGTATGGACCCTTCTTCGATGACCGTGACATTCTCGGTCCTTTCGTATCTGCTGACGGCGTCTACAGTCCTGTGTCACCACATGACGCCAGTTTCGCTACTACTTCTTCACGCGGCGCCGCACAATGAATCGATCCGTGCGGGGGTTGTGCCGCGTCTTGACACCACGAGCAGGCTTACCCCATTTGGTCTTGGGAGGCATACCACGTGGGGCTTTACCTTCACCACCACCATGTGGATGGTCGCGCGGATTCATTGCTGAACCACGCACCTCGGGCCGGCGACCCATCCAGCGTTTTCGTCCGGCTTTACCCAAACGAATATTCTGGTGGTCAGCATTACCGACCTGACCAATGGTTGCCATACAGTTGATATGCACCATGCGCATTTCGCCCGAGGGCATGCGCAATGTGGCATAGTCGCCTTCTTTGGCCATCAGCTGCGCTGACGAACCGGCGCTACGTGCCATCACACCACCACGACCCTGTTGTAACTCGATGTTGTGCACCTCGGTACCAAGGGGAATGATTTTCATTGGCAACGCATTACCGACCCGCACTTCAGCGTCGGGCCCACTCATTACCTTGTCGCCTACCTTCAGGCCGACTGGCGCCAGAATATAGCGCTTCTCACCATCAGTATAGTGCAACAATGCAATTCGTGCTGAACGATTCGGATCGTACTCGATTGACGCCACTACGGACGGCACGCTAATCTTGTTGCGCTTGAAATCGATCGTACGATAAGCCCGGCGCTCACCACCACCACGATGACGGGTGGTAATGCGACCGTGGTTGTTTCGCCCACCGCTTTTGCGCAGCGGCGACAACAACGACTTCTCTGGCTTATTCTTGGTTATTTCCTCGAACGTGGACACCGACATGTTTCTGCGGCCCGCCGAGGTTGGTTGGTAGCGTCGAACGCCCATTGCTTACTCCATCGCGACTTGACGGCCGCGCTCTACATCCCCTCAAACACGTCGATTGAGTCGCCAGCCGCCAACGTCACAATTGCTTTCTTCCAACGGCCGGTATACCCCGAACGAATCCCACGCCGGCGCATCTTACCGCGCACATTCATGGTCGCCACGTCAAGTACCGTCACCTTGAAAATTTCGCTAATCGCACCACTAATTTGGGGCTTCGTTGCATCCTTAAGAACTTCAAAGCAGTATTTGTTTAACTGCATCAAATTAGTGTTCTTTTCGGTAATCAACGGCCGAATGATAATCTGATGTGCGTTCATCACGCGTCCTCCCCAGCCATCGCTGCCTGATTGCTCAAGTAGCTTTCGATCACAGCCAAAGACGGCTGCGAGATAATTACCTTGTCGTACGTCAACAAATCAATTACGTTTAAGTAATACGCTGATAACGTCTTGACGCCAGGTAAGTTGTTGGCCGACTTGGTTAACATTTCATCACGAGCGGGCAATACAATTAATGTCTTGCCAGTAGCCTGCAAGCCTTGCAAACATGCCACCATATCTTTGGTACGGGGCGTGCTAAAGATCATGCTGTCAACAAAAATCAATCCTGACGAAGCTAACTTGGCCGACAATGCGGATCGCACTGCCAAACGTCGCATCTTGCGTGGCATGGACTGATAATACGAACGAGGATGCGGCCCGTGAGCCACACCACCACCCTTACGGTGTGAGGCGCGAATCGAACCGGCACGGGCGCGACCTGTTCCCTTTTGACGGAACAATTTGCGCGTGCTACCGGCCAATTCACCACGACCGCGGGTGTTTTGCAAGCCGAGTCGGGCATTCGCCAACTGGCGCACCATCGATTGGTGCATCACTGGGATGTTTGGCTCGATTCCAAAAATGGATTCATCAAGCGCAATCGCCCCAATTTCGGCACCGGCTTGGCTATAGAGTTTTGCTTCCATCACTCCACCCCTACTTGACCTTCACTGCACGGCGTACCATTACCAGGCCAGTTTTGGCGCCCGGTACTGATCCCCGTACGAGTAGAAGGTTGCGGTCGCTGATAACCTCGACGACCGAGAGATTCATTACTGTCACACGCCGTCCACCCATGCGTCCCGCCATACGCGTGTTCTTGAACACGTGACCCGGGTCGGTGCCGGCACCAATCGAACCTGGCGCACGCAAACGGTCGCTTTGACCGTGGGTGCGGGGTCCACCTGCAAAGCCGTGACGCTTGACGACACCTTGGAAGCCCTTGCCCTTCGATGTACCCGTCACGTCAATGATTTGTCCAACTTCAAACATGTCGACAGTCAATACTTCGCCTACTTTGTGCTCACTCGGGTTGTCTGCCGAGAATTCACGCAAGAAGCGTACCAACTGCCCAGCGCCAGCCAAATGACCGCGCTGTGGCTTGTTCAAGCTTTTCGACTTGATTTCGCCAAAACCGATTTGGACTGCTTCGTAGCCATCGCGTTCACGTACTCGGATTTGAGTAACGACACATGGTCCGACCTGGATTACCGTTACCGGAATCACGGCGCCTGTCTCGTCAAAAATCTGAGTCATGCCGATCTTACGACCTAACAAACCTTCGATCACAATCGCACCTCCGCAGCATTGCGCTTTGCACCATGCAAACCGTAGCGGCTGCTACTTTCAACAATTTAGAGCTTTATCTCGATATCGACACCGGCAGGTAACGCAAGCTTCATCAAGGCGTTAATCGTCTGTTGGCTCGGGTCCAACACATCAATCAAGCGCTTGTGCGTGCGTACTTCGAATTGCTCTTGCGAGTTTTTATCGATAAACGACGACCGGATCACGCTGTACTTTTCGATGCGGGTTGGCAACGGTACGGGACCGGCCACCAACGCACCTGTGCGCTCCGCTGCTTCCACAATCTGTCGTGCCGATTGATCCAAAATCTTGTGATCAAACGCCTTCAGACGGATGCGCACCTTTTGCTTTGCTACTGCCATAACTGCTCCAAGTCACGCACACAGGATTCACCATACTCTAGGCACCGTGAATCCTGTGGCGCATGCCGATTCTTTTAGTCCGTGATCTTCGAAACGACACCGGCACCGACGGTGCGGCCACCTTCGCGGATAGCGAAGCGCAAGCCGTCTTCGATGGCGACGGGTACAATCAACTCAACGGCCATTTCGATGTTGTCGCCGGGCATTACCATCTCAACACCTTCGGGCAACGTGATTGAACCCGTTACG
>CAISXI010000287.1 GCA_903889425.1 uncultured Roseiflexaceae bacterium
GGGGATTTGTGTTGGGCGGTGTGTGGCGCATCGTTTGGGCGCTACCACGAAAACGAAGAGTTTCGCCAAGGCAACGACCCGCTCTCGAACATCGATCCATCATGGTACTACCGCAAACCAGGTGGTGGCCCACTGTATGACATGACCGTCTATGCCTTGCACGGGCTCACCGGCATCCTCGGCTCGGCCAAACGAGTCACCGCCATGTCGGGTGTGCGCATGCCAATGCGCGAATTCCGTGGTCAAATGGTGCCGTGTGATGCCGACGACAACACGCTGATTTTGATTGACTTTGGCAACAATGTGTTTGCGATGGCCTATGGCACACCGGCAGGGAGCATCAGCGAGGGCTTTAGTGGCAGTTATTTTGGTACCAAAGGTCAAATCGTCGGGCTCAAACTCAACGGTGAATTGTTTGACTACCCCGGCAGTGATCAAGCCGACCTCCACCCTCACGGACGCTGGGCGGGCAATCAGTGGATTTTGCCGCATGTGACAGCAGCACACCAGCAGATTGATGAGCATCACGTCTACGAAGACATCATGCAACTCGTCGATTGGGTGCGCACTGGGACGCCGGCAGTGGCGAGTGCAGAGCATGCCCGGCATGTGATTGAAATCATCGAAGCAGGCTTGCGGGCTGCCGAGACAGGTCAGACCCAACTGTTGACAACGACGTTTTAACCGTGCATTACATTGGCATTATTCAGTATATTTGCACACACGACATGCATTCTTTGTGATAAAATAAACGAAGACGTATTGCGATGAAGTTGGATCACGGTGTGCAATGACATATTTGGCACAAATGTGGACATTACGCCGTGATACATCTGATTCATACGCCGGATGCGTATGAGAGTCACAGGGACATGAAAACCATAATCCACCGCTCGCGCGGAAACTCGCGAGGAGTGAATACGGATGCATGTCAATTCAGAGTGTAGAAAGGTACCAGATGGCTCAGGTATTTAATCGACGGACGAACAAGATCGTTCGGTTGAGTATCTTTGTTGGTATTCCGTTAGTACTGATTTTGCTGTCATCAGCATGGTGGTACTACACGCGATCCGACTGGATACGCGACGTGGGGCCTGCGAACGCCAAAGTACAACCCGGTGGTGGCTTTAGTCACCAACTTCATGTGGGTGGGCTCAAAATGGATTGTCGCTACTGCCACACCGGCGTAGAGCTTTCGAGTTCAGCCAACATCCCCCCCATCGAGACATGTATGGGTTGTCACTCGCAAGTATTGACCAAGAGCACCAAGCTCGAATTCATCCGTAGCAGCTATGAGACGGATGTATCCGTGCAGTGGAACAAGGTTCACGACTTGCCCAAGTTTGTTTATTTCAATCACAGCATCCACGTAGCCAAGGGTGTAGGTTGCTCGACGTGCCACGGCAATCTCGCTACCATGCCTGTTGTCTACAAGACGCAAGCGTTGTATATGAGTTGGTGTCTGAATTGTCACCGTAACCCAGAGCAATTTTTGCGCCCCGAGTCCGAAATATTTAATCCGGCGTGGCAACCACCGGCGGATCAAATCGCCCAGGGGCTCATTTTGAAGCAGAAATACAACATTCGTAGCAAGCTTCAACTGACCAACTGTTCGATTTGCCACCGATAGAGCGAGACGAAGCACAAATGAGCAAAGAATCACTCGAAACTCAGGGAACCAGTGGGCGTAGCTACTGGCGGAGCCTAGAGGAATTATCCCAGACGGCAGAATTCCGGGCCCGACTCGATCGTGAGTTCCCCCGTGAAGCCGCCGAAATGCGCGACCCGGTGAGTCGCCGTTCGTTCCTCAAATTGATGGGTGCATCAATGGCGCTGTCAAGCCTCGTCGGCTGTCAGTTTGCCCTCAAGCAACCCCAAGAAAAAATCGTCCCCTACGTACGGCAACCTGAGCAAGTCATCCCGGGTCGTCCGCTCTACTTTGCCACCAGCATGGCCGTCCAAGGCTATGGCATCGGTTTGTTGGCCGAAAGCCACGAAGGGCGCCCAACCAAGGTCGACGGTAATCCTGACCATCCTGCCAGCCTCGGCTCGAGCGACGCCTGGATCCAAGCATCGGTATTGACGATGTACGATCCTGATCGTTCACAGCAAATCCTCAATGCCGGCAAGCCCGCCACCTGGGCTGATGCCGCCGCGGCCATCGCTAGCGCTGCCAACGCAGCTGCTGACGGCTTGCGCATCATCAGCGAGCCCACCAGCTCACCCAGCGTTGTGGCCGCTATTGCCGGGCTGAGTGGCGCCAAGTGGTACCAATACGATGCCTTGAGCAACGACAACGTTGCAAACGGTGCCAATTTGGCTTTTGACCGGGTCGTCAACACCATTTATGCCTTTGACAAGGCCAGTGTCGTGGTTGCTCTCGATAGTGACTTCACCCACGGCTCACCAACGTCAATCCGTTATAGCCGCGATTTTGCCAGCACGCGTCGCCTCGAAAACGATTCGCTCAGCATGAGTCGCTTGTATGTGGCAGAGCCAAGCCCCAGCAACACCGGCACCATGGCCGACCATCGCTTGCCCGTCAAGGCCGGTGATATCGCCCCCATGGCACAGGCCATCGCCGCCGCCCTCGGCGTCGCAGGCGTGACTGCCCCCACCTTGAGCGAATCAGTCACCAAGTGGGTCACGGTAGCAGTAGCTGACCTCAAAGCTGCCGCTGGCAAGTCGATTGTCATCGCCGGTGAATCTCAGCCCGCAGCAGTGCATGCCCTCGTGCATGCCATCAACGCCAGCTTGAGCAATGTCGGCAAGACCGTCAATTACACCGAAGCAGTGATTAGTGGCCCTACCGGGGTCGCATCACTCAAAGCCTTAGTGGACGAAATCAACGCCGGTGCCGTCAAAATGCTGGTGATTGCCGACGCCAATATCGCCTACAACGCCCCCGCAGATATCAACGTTGCCGAAGCCCTCAAAAAAGTCCCCACCGTGGTACATTTGGGGCTCTACAACGACGAAACTGCAGCCTTGGCCAATTGGCATATCAATGGCGCCCACTACCTCGAAAGCTGGGGCGATTTGCGGGCCTTTGACGGCACCGTGTCACTGCAACAACCGTTGATTGCCCCCCTGTACGACGGCAAAACCTTCCTCGAAGTTGTTGGAGCACTGGCAGGAAATGCCACCGCAACAGCCTATGAGCTGGTAACGGCGTATTGGCAGTCAGTCCAAGGTACCAAGGATTATGCCTTTGACAAACAATGGCAGATTTCCTTGCACGATGGTACTGTCGCCCAAACCACGGCAGCCACCATCGAGCTCACCGCCAAGGTGGGAGGCGAGATTCCTGCAAGTGGCACCGGCCTCGAGCTCATCTTCCGTCCTGATCCTTCACTCCGCGATGGCTCAGCCGCCAACAATGGCTGGTTGCAAGAAGTCCCCAAACCAATTACCAAGTTGGTATGGGACAACACTGCCCAGATCAGCGTCGCCACCGCCCAAAAACTCGGTGTCAAAAACGAAGACATCTTGGAATTGACCTACCAAGGGCGGAGCGTCAAAGCCCCCGCCTATATCGTAGCCGGCCAAGTCGATGACACCATCGTGGTGCACCTCGGATTTGGGCGTACCCAAGCAGGCAAAGTGGGCACCAATGTGGGCTTCAACTCCTATGCATTGCGTGGCACAGAGACGATGTGGTTCGGCAACGGTGTCGAAGTCAAAAACACCGGCGTCAACTATACCCTCGCTAGCACCCAAGAGCACTTCACGCTCGAAGGGCGCGACGAAGATATTTATCACACCACCACCATTGCCAAACTCATCGAAGAAAAAGCGCACGGCGAAAAAGGGCATAAGAAGCATGAAATCTTCTCGCTCTTCCCTGCCTACGACTATTCCAAGGGCTACCAATGGGGTATGTCAATCGACTTGAAC
>CAISXI010000288.1 GCA_903889425.1 uncultured Roseiflexaceae bacterium
ATTTCGATATCGTGGCGCCATACGTGCACGCCGCCAGCCAAAATAGTGACCATCACCACGTCGGCGCCTTGGAGGGCTTCGGCGCGTGATAGGGTGGTTTTGACGGTAGCGGGGTAGTTGCCTAGTTCGATGATGCGTCTGACTGAGCGTTCGGCGAATTCGAGCCGCTCGGCATCGATATCCATTAGTACCAATTCGGCGTCAGCTAGACGCGGGAAGGTGAGAATGTCACGTACTAGTGTGCGGGTAAACCCAATGCTCCCTGCCCCAATAAATGTAATCCGCGTCATGACGGCTCCTTTTGTGTATCTCGTCCGTAAAAATCATACCATATTCAGACCTGTGGAACCGGTATATCTACTGCGTGGGATAAGACCACGTGTGTTCCCATAATTCGTCGCCGAGGCGTTGGGCAATCGCCAGCGACTCGACATAACCGTCAATAATCAAGGCATTGACAAAGGCGTCACGGTCGTGATGGACGGCCGCCGCCACGATGGCTTCGACCCAGGCATAGCGGCTGGCCAGCATGCCAGCGAGAGTTGGTCCGAGTGGTGGTTGCGGGATGGGTTCGAGGGTATTGTGGCGGGCAATTGCTGGCGATTCGACAATTGCTCCCAGCGGTAAATCGGGCACTTGGCCACGATTGGGCAAATTGACCGCATAGCTGGCACCCGAGCCAGCCCGCAGGGCGGCGATGATTTCGACCACTTGTTCGTGCTCACCCGATTCGCGCACAAACAAACTGGCTGGCAGTGGTTGGTCGCTAATGGCATCGGTATGCATGGCGGCGAATTCGGCATCGCCACCGGCAATCGTCCCTTCAAAGCTAAAGGCATCAACCCCGAGGCGCATGCCGTAGTAGTAGCCGTGGCGAAAGAATTGTGGATAGAATTCGGTGATATGGCGGTCAAGTACCGCCGGGAAGGCGCCGACTTGGTCAAACAACTGCCACGCAAAGGCGTTGTCGTCGGGTTTAATCTGGGGTGCGCTACTGATTTTGGCGCCAATAGTGCGCATGGCAGGGAACATATCGACGGCACGGTGCTGCACACTGGTTAACCAGGTCAGGTGATTGTAGCCGGCACAGGTTACGGCTAATTCGTCTGCCGGTACGCCCAGATGCTGTGCCAAATAATGGGTGACATGTAACACGCCGTGGCACAATCCAATCACGGGGGCACCGATTTGGGTATGAATGGCACGGCAAATCGGCGCCATGGGGTTGGAATAATTGAAAAAAAGCGCATCCGGTGCCAAATCAACCACATCACGAGCAATTGCGAGCATGGCGGGGATCATCCGTACCGCCCGGGCACTCCCCCCGGGTCCTACGGTATCACCGACGGGCACATAGATGCCGTATTTGCGTGGGATAAAGACATCTTGCTCCCAGGCGCGCCGGCCACCGACGCCGACAGTACAAATCACCACAGTGGCGCCAGGTAAAGCGTCTCGGCGATCGGTGTGGGCGCTGACGGTCAGTGGTGCACCCGTTTGTGCCAGCATTTTGCGAGCAAGGCCATAGGCGGTCTGCAAAGCGGTTGCGTTGATATCGACCAATCGCACTTCGGCGGGTTGACCGGCAGCAATCAGGTCGGCAAGCAGTCCGCGGGTAAACGCGGCACTGCCGGCTCCGATCATGACATAACGTTCCATAATTCAAATCCTTTGTGGTAAGAGTACCTCTACCAAATGCCTACTTGAACCCACTGGTGGCAGCGTTGGCCACAATTTGGCGTTGAAACAAAATATAGATCAATACAATTGGCACGAGTACAATCACCGACGCCGCCATGGTGAGGCTGGGTCGCGAGCCATGATTACTGCTATACCAGGTCAAAAGCAGTGGTAGGGTGCGCCGTTCGTGGGTGGTGATTACAATCAATGGCCACAGGTAATCATTCCAGGTCGCCATAAAAGTGAAAATCCCCAATGTTGCTAA
>CAISXI010000289.1 GCA_903889425.1 uncultured Roseiflexaceae bacterium
GATCGTCGCGGTCCATCGCCCGTGCATCGTCGCGGTCCATCGCCGGCACGGATCGTCGCGGTCCATCGCCCGTGCATCGTCGCGGTCCAATGGTAGGGGCGAATCATGTCGGCGAATTTATTCGCCGCTATTCGCCCCTAGCCCGAGGATCGCCGCTATTCGCCCCTCGGTTTGCGGCACACCGCAAACAAAAAACCCTCACCCATGGCTGTGGGTGAGGGTTGTGCGGGAGGGGTAATGGCGGGGGAGTCATTACCGGAGACAGGGGATCCCGCAGGAAGATGGTTAGGGTTGGAGCGAGATAGACGCGCGTTCTTGGGGCGTCATCAAGCCGAGGCGATCACCACGGTTGAGATAGATGAGTGCTTCGTTTTTGACGTTGACAATCATGTCAATCATGCCGTCGTTGTTGACGTCGCTGAAATTCAAAATCACTGGTGTGCGGTCTTCGGTACCCCCAAATAAATAGGGCCCATTGATAAGCCGTGTTTTGTTGGCATCGCCACCCGGAATCTGCATGATGACCACTTGGCGATTGATGTTCATTGCCACGAAGTGGGTTGGATTGGTAACAGAATCGTCAATCCCGATTACTGCATCAGTGTGAAATGTACGGGTTGTGCCATAGCGCATGTCGTCATAACGACTCATACCCCAGCTAATGACGGCACTCAATACGAAATATAAAGTGACCGCTGCTATGAATGCGCCGACAATGTACCCAACTGAAGGAGTAGGCATTGCCAAGCGGCGAAAGAATAACGATGGACTCTTGGGGCGGGCTAGGCGCATTGTGGGGTTGCGCATTTCTTGTGAACGTACGGCCATTGTGTCCTCCTTGTGGTGCTTATCTCATAATCAACACATATGTTCGAAACATCTGTGCTGATTATATGCGAACATTTGTTTCATGTCAAGCAGGAATTTGTGTGCAGTATGAATGGAGTGGATTTGCCGTTGCAATCAAATAAACGCAGAAATTCATTTTTTTCTCGGGGCTGTGTGCATTCCCGATATAAAAAAACATACCGCACTTCGCACACTGCTAGTGGTACAATGCCTGCACAAGATAAAAAGGAACCATAATGCAACGGCAACGTGAACGACAACGGCGGGTGTTTGCACTCGCTATGCCTGCGGTCAGTGAACAAGTCCTCAATACCATGGTTGGCCTCATGGATGTGTTGTTGGTCGGACAATTACCCATTGCCGCAGCCAAATTTCTGGGGTACGGGAGTGCCACCGCACTTGCCGCTACGGGGTTGGCTAGCGAAATGTTTTGGACAATGACGATTTTGTTTATGGCCATCGGCACTGGCTGTACTGCCCTAACTGCCCGCGCCCGCGGTGCTCATGACGGGGTGCTGGGCAACAGTGCCTTGCGCCAAGGACTGTTCCTCGGTTTGATGGCATCGATAGTCATGAGCGTCGTTTGTATCATATTTGCGCCCCAATTAATTGGCGTGTATGGGGCGACTGACCAAGTAACACAGCTCGGCGGCGAATTTTTGACTATCCTCGCCTATGCCTTTGTGCCTACCGCTATCAACATGGTCGGCATGGCGGCGTTGCGCGGGGCGGGTGATACCCGCACCCCCCTCTATATCATGATTGGCGTCAATATCCTCAATGTGGTGATTTCGTATCTCTTAATTGGTGGGCATTTTGGCTTACCAATCCTAGGGGTATGGGGTGCGGCAATCGGGGCGGCGGTGGCCCGTACCGTTGGTTGTATTGCTACCCTGGTGGTGTTGTTGCGTGGTCGGGCTGGATTGATCCTCGACCGCCCGGTGTGGCCCGAATGGGCGATGATCAAACGGGTTACCCGGGTCGGGTTGCCGTTTGCCGGTGAGCAGGCGGTATTCCAAGGGGCGCTGATTATTTTCTTGGGCATGATTACCCAGCTAGGGACCGCTGCCTATGCCGCCCATAATCTGGTGATTCGCATCGAATCACTGTCGTTTTTGCCAGGTTGGGGCTATGGGATTGCGGCATCGGCGCTCGTCGGCCAAAACTTGGGGGCGCGTGATCCCGATGAAGCCGAAGCAGCCAGCTACGAAGCCCTGCGCCAGACATCCATCATCATGTTGGTGTTGGGGGGGATTATGGTGGCGATTCCCTCAGTGTTGCTACGCTTGTTTATCAATGATGAATCGGTGATTCTGGCAGGGAGTGTGCCCTTGCAAATCGCCGGTGCATTTCAATTATTTATGGGTGGCAATTTCGTGTTGTCTGGAGCGCTCCGTGGCGCCGGTGATACCCAATGGCCACTTTATACCAAAGTCATTAGCACGTGGTGCTTCCGGTTGCCTATCTCGTACTATATTTTGCAACATGGCGGTGGCTTGAATGGCGTCTGGGTGGCCATGGGGATTGATTTTTTTGTGCAAGCCGTATTGTCGTACCTGCGCTTCCGGCAAGGTAAATGGCGTACATTGGCGGTATAACTGACCGTGACAAGGAGTGGTGATGAATATGGTGCCTTCAGCACCGCGCCGGCATATTTCGGTGGCGGGGAATATTGGAGTGGGCAAAAGCACACTCGTCGAAATCCTCGCCCAAGAATTTGGCTGGCAACCATATTACGAACACGTGAGTGAGCATCCCTATTTAACTGATTATTACGCCGATCGCGCGCGGTGGGGGTTCCATTCGCAAATCTGGTTCCTGACCCAACGCTATACCCAACACCACCAGATTACCTTGATGAACCAATCGGTCATCGAAGACCGCAGCATGTACGAAGATTTTGAAATTTTTGTCAAAGAATTATCCGCCGAGCAGATCTTGTCGCCCCGCGATTTTGCGTTGTACCAACAACTCTACGCTACGCTGGTGCAACGCATCCAACCGCCGACGTTGGTGATTTATCTGCAGGCCCAAGTCCCCACTCTGCTCCACCGGATTGCCCAGCGTGGTCGCTCGAGTGAGCTCCAGATTCCAGTAGCATACCTTACACGCCTGAATGAACGTTACGAGGGGTGGATGCGTGATTTCAGTCATTGTGCGGTGTTGCCGATTGTGACCGATGATTTGGACGTAGTGCATCGTCCCGCCGATCGTATGGCGGTCGTCGATGCGATTCGCCGCCAATTGGCAATAATCTAGATCACCACAAATAACCGATCCTAATACCCAATACTGCCCCATTCAACCACGCCAACCCACTTTGTAGGGCGATGAGTCCGATGAGCGCGATAAGCATAATCTGCCCAGCGCGTCCGCGCCGGAGCCGCCCCAGTGCGAGGCCGGCATAACTCGCAACGACGGGGAAAATAAATATCACGTAGCGCGTGGCGCCAAAATCAATTACCACCTGTGCCACCAACAACACCCCGGCACTGACAAGCATTGCGACCGCCATTTGCCACCAGCGGTCACGGGGTGCTAGCCCCAATCCAAGCACGGCGAGCGCCACGCCAATCCCCAAGTAATGCCCGTACAAGCCATAATGCCAGGCAAATTGCCACCAACGTGCTTCCCAGCCGATATCGGCAGAGTTCCCCCCGAGCTGCTGGAGCTGGGCCTGAATCAATCCGGCATATTGACTATAAAACACGACTCCCATTACTCCTACCACTCCCCACCACCACAATCCCATGCGGCGCAGTGCCGGAAATCCGAGGGCCAGCGTGTTGGCGAAATGCAAGGTCAAAAATGCCCCAAAGTGCCCTACTACTGCCCATGCCATCCAGACCAGACTGAGCGGGGTTACTGCAAAAAGCGCACTGGCGATAGCCATCATCCCCAGCCACTGTCCGACGTTTTGGGCGATGGTGGCTTGCCATTGGAGTAAAAAACCTGCCGGCAACACCACATACAACCAGGCCATCAGGGTGATACTGCGTTGCGACCACGCCAAGCGCTGGCATATCCACGCCAAAATCAAAATAGTACTACTGTCGATGATGACGGCACTCACAATAATCACCCGATCGGCGGGAATCAGTGTCATCAAGGGCAACATGAGTGGTGCGAGGAGTTGATAGACCCCTGGAGTGTAGGGGTAGGTTTGCCCTTGGCCATCGGCTACCTGATAGAGCCGTCCACTAAACGTTGCCACGAAGCGATTGACATGGAAGAAGACATCGGTGCCGAAATAGCCAGGCACCAGTACCCCTAGTCCTTTGATGGCGATATTTAAGGCCATGGCCTGACCGGCAATTTGGCGCCAGCCCCCCACTACCCAGCGCTGGATGCCCCACAGCACCACCGCCAGGCCACCCATCCCGAGGCTCAGCTGTGGCGCAAATAACGTGCACTGGAGCGGGAAGCTCCAAAGTAACGTGCCGCCAATTGCCATTAACGGTATGATCCGCCAGGGATGAGCCGGTGTCGCAATCATCCATGCCACGCCGGTAAGGGCGCTCATCAATACCAACATCCACCCGAGCACCGGCCAGTCGAGGGCGCTATTGGTCGGCTGGCCGTTAATGGTGTCGATGGCAATACAAATTTTGGCCAACGCACTATCGCTCACCCCCTGCATATCGCAGTCGATTGCGAAGTGTGTGCCATGGGTACTATAAAACGCATAGCGCCGCACCCCGGTCGTGGTTGCGAGTGCAAACTGTAGATTGGCATTGGAGAGCGTTACCGCCTGCGGTGGCGATTCGGCGCGCATAATGGTGCGGAGGCTGATGATTTGTGGTTGGCTATGCGGGGGGAGGGTGATGATTGAATGTGGCAAACTCCACTGGAATGTGGTGAGTTTGCCGTCAATCTGGGCTGATTCTGATTCGCGCAAGGTGGTGGTAAATACACGGGCTGCTGAGGTGCCCACATCAATCTGCCACGATTGCTGTTGTTGTAATGTCACGATGATGATAATACATAAAAAAAGGGCAGCAGATAATTGATAACGGAACGAAGAAATTATGGTATGCATGAAATGCCTGTTGCACTATAGCGTGTGGTTATCTGTGCATTATAGCAAGTGGCGCAGGGTTTTCGCGGTGCATACCGTTATTTTATATACGAGCAGCACTGGTGCGTCGCATAATCAATGTGGCTAGTGGTATATTTGTAAAAAACAACAAATTTATCGGTAATTGGGTGTGCTAAGGTAAATGAAATCAGTAATTTGTGCGAGGGAATGGCTATGCCTACTCATATTGAATCAACCGAACAACAAATCAAAAAACGGATTATCGAAATTATGGCACTCGTCAAAAAACGATTACACACCCATGGCATCAAAATCGGGACGGGGAAAGAAGAATTACCGGTGATGTTCGCCTCAAGTAAATCGTTGACATTGGTCGAACGCATCCAACAACGTGGCGGTGCGGTGAGTAGTAATCGCTTTGCGGATATTTTTACGTCACGCCCCAATCGCATGGTTGCAACAACCAGCGAAGAGCTGGTATTCACCTACGAAACGATTCTTGAGTTTGATTTGCAAATCTTGAGCGCCCATGAGTTGCTCGAGTTATGCCATTTGACACGATTATCGATTGCGCATATTTCCCGGTTTGCGAAATATTTTGCTGATGATGAATGGCGGACGGCACTGCAGTTTTATCAATTGATTCCGATGCATACGCAGTCCAATAATATATGTATCGGGCGTGATGACGTACTGAATGAATTATCCGAATGCCTATTTGCAGAACGGCGCAAAGGGCACGCATGGCAACAACATGTGTTGTTGAGTGGCCCGTCAGGGATTGGCAAAAGCACCATAGCGCTTGCGCTCATCCGAGTGATTATGCCGGCGTATGGCCGGCGGATTCCCGTGGTGGCAATTGGCAGTGGGTTTACCACAATGGAGCAGGTCTATCAAGCAATCGGCTTGACGATGCGCCTGCGTTTGCGTGCGGACGAACCGTGGTATACCCGTCTCAAGGATGCCGATGAGTTTCGCAACACGATTATTTGTCTCGACAATTTATTGGGCAACGATGCCTTACCCGCAGAAGCGATTGTGCGCCATTTACTTCACACCTTCCCGACGACGCAATTTTTGATTACCAGCCAAATCGCAGGGCTTGGTCGGCATGTGCCTGCGATGCGTGAATTTGCCTTAACGGGCTTGAGTGATGCCAACACACGGGCGCTCTATTGGCAAATCTACCACCAGACGCCGCTTCGTCAGTATGATGGTAACGTTCCTACCGATATCGTGGCACAAACGCACGGCTATCCCATGCATATTATTGCACTGGCAAATAGTGGTGGGCGTCAGCACGGTGCCTTGGATGCCATGTATCAACGAGTTGTGGAAGGACTAGGGACAATTTCTGAGTTATTGTTGCAGATTATGGCGTTGATACAACAGCCACTTGGTAGTCAATTTTGGGCATTGATTGACGAAATAATACCGCATGATACCACTCAACCATTGATAAATTATCTGCATCTGCTGGAACGACGGCAATTAATCACGTATCGCAATAGTGATGGCTTTGTCATTCATGATGCGATGCGTACAGCCGTCTACGCTATGCTAAATGCCGACCAAATCGATACACTTATCCGGCGAGTCGCTGAACAATTAACCCAAAACCAGCAACAGATAGCGATGGTTGATGAAGAACGCCATGCGCTCCAATTGCAAATCCATGATGTATTGGCGATTTACGACATATTGGTCATCGTGCATCAACGGGGAATGGATGAATTGGCGACGAGTGTGATTGTGCGTTGGCGTACCACCTGGATTCGGTTTGGTTTGTGTGCCCAATTATGTGTCATCAGTGAAGCGACATTGTACCGCATTGGCCAAGATCATCCCCATGCAAGTGAGTTGCTGTATGCGATTGGAAGTTTCTATGGTCACCGTGGGATTGTCGAAAGCACGATGCGCTTTTTGCAACAAGCAATGCATCATGCAGACCTCGGATTGCAACGCGTCACGTGGGCCCAAGCCGCCTTGGAATGTGCGTTGCATGCCTTACAACTGATTGGTTGGCAAGAATCTGAGCGTTTGTTGCAACGGGCTATGGCGGTGATGAATGCGTTGCACTATGAATATTGGGTAGCCCGCTGCCATGATACGTTGTCGTACGTGTATATGACCACGGGCAAAATCCGCGAAAGTCTGACCCAAAGCGATGCGGCGCTGTTGCATTACGAAGCACAAACACAGTCTTTGGGCCTCGCTGATGCCTATTCCAATCGGGGGTTGATTTTTATGGCGCTGGGAGATTATGTGTTGGCACGGCAAGCATTGAGCAAAGCCGAATGGCTGTTCCAGCAATTCAACGCCCCAAATAATATTGCGGCGGTCCATTTGCGGATTGCGGCGGTGGCCGCATTAGAAAATCGGGTGGGCGATGCGCGGTTTTATTTGACGCAAGCCTTTCGCCAAATCGAACGTGTCGGGGGATTCAATGATTTGTTGTATGTAATTGACATCGGTGCAGGGATTGCATTAGCCGAAGGCGATGGGGCTACAGCCCTCCAATTGAGCACTGCGTGTAGTGTAGTGCGGGCGCAAATGGGGCTATCACGGGGTGCCGCCTTTGACGATATCGTGCAACGGCAACTCATCCATGCCCACGTGCGCCAAACAGACAACCCTTCGCCACCACTTGCCAGTAATATCAATGAATTATTGGCGGTGGTACGGCGGATTTTGCAGGTAAATTATTGAGCACAACGCCGTTATTGAGGTAATATCCAGCGCACTAATCGCTGATCAATGGTGATGGTGAGCCAGGTGGTCAGTGCACTATAGGCTAAATAGACAAATAGGGTATAGATGAGCCAGCGCCCCGCGCGATGACTAGTGTAGCGTGGGGCCAGCATGCCGATGCCGAGGGCGATGAGGGGTGCCAAAAAAATCACTAGGCGGGTGGGATTGGCATAAAATCCCACCCGCAATACGGCGAGTAAGCCACTTGCGGCAAATCCTGCCCAGAGTGTTCTGGCCAAGGCGGGGCGCTGGCGGAGCACGGGTAATCCGAGGCTCAGCAGTGCCACACAAAAGACCACCCAAGTATAGTGATCATCAATCCCATTACGCCAGAGACTCAGAAATCCGTTGAGCCGTGTGCCGTTACTTTTATTCACCAAACGCCCCATTTGCGCAAAAATCAACACGACATATTGACTGTAGTAAACAATCCCTAATACGGCGGCGACTCCTAACCAGCGCCACGCCGCCTGCCGGAGCGTGCCAAACAAAAATTGCCAAACTTGCATAATGGTCATCGTGATGAATGCCCCAAAATGGCCGGTGATTGCGATTCCGGCAAAGAGCAATTGTAATATTTTGTTGCGGATATGGGGATTGCCATAATAAATAATCGCCAAAAAGGCAAAACACCAACTGGCCCATTGAGCCAAATCTTGGGCTACCACGGGGTAACTATGCATCACATAGGCTTGTGGGAACCACAAGAGGGCTAACGCACTATAAATGGCGACGCGCTGACCAAGCCGTTGTTGGATTATCAGCCACACCAAAAAAAAGACCAATGTTGCGTCTATGAGTAAGGCTGCTAGCCCCACATAAAAATTAAACGTGATTACTGGACTGAGGAGCAACATCAGGGGAGTCAATAATAAATAAATTGCCGGTGGATAGGGATAGACTTGCAGATTATCGCCGCTACCACCCTTGACGATTGTGCCGATGTTTTCGAGGTAAAGGTTGCCGTAGATGACACTTTCGAGTTGGCGGGCATGTACTTTGCGATCGACTCCGTCGACTCCCGGAGTGCTATAGGCGAGGATGCGTAACGCTACCGCCAACACAAATATCCCCAATAACCAGCCATATTTGAATTTGGATTGGGTGACGAGCCAGATAACTCCGCTACATATCACCAAAAAAACCGTCAGCGGAGCACGCCACGTGATGATTTGTAACGGGTAATGCTGTAGCACATAGTAGGCAAATATGGTGGCGACGCTGACAATGACAATTGCGACATCGCTCCGGTCAACCATGCGCATGACACTGACAACCACCAACAACATCCACGCAACGATGGGCAGGAGGAGCGCAAATTGCCCAATACTGAACATATTGCCGTACTGGGGAGCCATACCACGAATATCGACGAGCGCCGCACAAAATTTGCGCAAGTACGACTGAGTAACGCTACTCGTGTCACAATTCATGACAAAATGTTGATCTGGCGGCACATACATCCAATAGGTGCGATATTGGCCGGCATTGGTAAGGGCAAATTTGAGGCGCTCGGATTGTACAACGATGTCACGGGGCGCATCTTCGCTCCGCGTGATGATACGCATCCGGATAATTTGGGGAGTGACGCCGTTTGGTACGCCGATATCACTTCCTTTGGGAACCTGCCGGAACCATACCGTGCCCCCAAAAAAATGCGTGAATTCGGAATCCATTAACGTCGCACCAAAACTACGCGTGCTCGCTGCGCCAATATCGAGATGCCAATTTGCATTATTTTCGCGGTAAAGAGTGATAATCAAAAAGAAAAATGATATCAGTACATACCAGTACCATGAATATGGTTTCGCTTGTTGATAAATTCGTTGTAGGGTCATTATGAAAAACCTGATTAGGTATGATAATAAGCGACGTAAATGATAGCTGTTCGTGTGACGTTGATAACCGAGAATAGCACAATAAAACAGACTCTACTGAAGGGTATTTTACCAGAAAATAAGCACGAAATAGTATGTAATTTGTGCTATCTTTTGGCGAAATTGTAGCGAATTTTAAAGAAAACCAGGGCAATTACAGAATAGTATGAATTTGGGGGAGAAATTGTCGATGTAGTGGATTGCCGATAAACACTAGAGCGCTAGTAGGGTCGTAGTGATAACGGCGTCGTCACTCGGTGCCACCGCCCGTAGATCCAACCAGAGCGCGCCATCTTGGATACGCCCAATGATGGGAATCGACGCATGGCGGAGTTGGTGGGCTAGGGCATCTGGGTGGGTATGTGGGCAAACTACGGCCCACGACGGGAGGGTCTCGCCGGGCAATGACCCGCCACCAATCGTGCTGGTACTCGCCTGCACCTGCCACGGCGCTGGGAGCAATTGCGCAATGGCGGTGGCACGGTGATAGAGCGCATCACTACTCCGACTAATCATCTGCCAAATCGGAATATCACTGGGCGCGCTTTGCGTGACATAACTCTGCAACGTCGCTTGCATGGCGGCAATCGCTAATTTGTCGAGGCGAATCGCCCGCATCAAAGGATGCTTGGCGAGCAACGCAATTGGAGCTTGTTTGCCGATAATAATGCCCGCTTGGGGTCCGCCAATCAATTTGTCGCCACTGAAGCAAACCACATCGGCGCCGGCGGCGATGCGGTCGGGGATGAGTGGTTCGGCGGCGAGTCCATAGGTGGTGACATCAATGAATGACCCACTGCCGAGATTGTCGACCAGCAAAATCCCTCGTTGCTGGGCAAGCTCGCCGAGCTCACTCAGTTCGGCGTGATGCACAA